>JBDKJN010000155.1:0-4197 GCA_039796595.1 Bacteroidota bacterium | reverse complement strand
GCTTCCGGAAGTGGAATTCCGCCTTCAGATTCTTCATTGCGTACTTCTTTCACTTTGATACCTGCAGCACCAAGATCAGCGCTGAAGGCCTCGACTGGAGCGGTATTGCCAGTAGCAATTACGCTAAATGAATTTGGGATAACAGTGATGACTTTGCTTGCCGTGTGCACAGCTACGTCAGCAATTGCTTTTCCTGAGAATACATTTTTTCTAACTACAAATCCTGCAGAAAGATCAGGTAGAGCAGTAGCGCCTGGTACCAAGCCTGCGTCAAGACGAGCTGCTACACGAGGAGCAACAAGTTTTCCTGTAATATCATGAGTAAAGATGATTACATCTGCTGAAACAGAAGCTGCCGCAGCAAGAATCAATCTTGTCAATTGTTGAGAATCAGAAGTGTTTGCTGTTGCATTAAGGACTTTAGAAGCACCTGCATTTCCTAATCCACCGTCGCCATTGATAGCGCCAACAGTTAGTGCAATGCTCGAAGTGCCCAGGGCTTCAGCTAGTTTTGTTCCGTAGCTAACTGCTTCGAAACTGCTTTTTGGGAATTTCCCGTTGTGATGATCTGCGAATATTAATACTGACATGATTCGAATCTTTAATTGGTGGATTAAATAGCTTTAGCTTCTTCGTGAAGAAGGCGAATAAGTTCACCTGCATTTTCAGCATCGATGTACTTACAAGCACTTTTAGCAGGAGGAAGGCTGTATGCTTTAACAGTAGTTGAAGCATCAGCAGAAACTGCAGCTTCTACAGCAAGAGGTTTTGTTCTTGCCGCCATGATACCACGCATATTTGGAATACGTTGTTCAGCCATTCCTTTAGCAGCGCTAAGCACGAATGGAGTATTTACTTCTACTACTTCGATACCACCTGTGATTTCGCGCTCGATAGTAGCGGTATTGCCAGCCACATCAAGTTTTGTCGCAAGAGCCACATAAGGAACATCAAGTAGTTCGGCAATCATACCAGGAACAACAGAACCGTTGTAATTGATTGTTTCTTTTCCGCACATTACCATATCAAAGCCTTCTGCCTTAGCATAAGCAGCGATTTGTTTAGCAACGAAAAGAGAATCGCTTTCAGAGGCATCAATACGAACAGCATCATCAGCGCCAATAGCCAAAGCCTTGCGGATGATTGGTTCGTAATCAGCACCACCTACTGAAATGATAGTAACTTGACCGCCTTGAGCTTCTTTGATCTCCAGGGCGCGAACAAGGGCGTACCACTCGTCATAAGGGTTCACAATAAATTGAACACCGTTTTCATCAAACTTAGAATTGTTGTCTGAAAACGCGATTTTTGAGGTGGTATCAGGAGCTTTGCTGATACAAACGAGTATTTTCATTTTATCAAATTGTATATTCGGGATGCGAAAGTAATTACGAAACGTATGTTGTTGCACCAACCTTTGCTTATTTTCGCACCCAGATTCGAAAAAACATGAGAGAAATTCAGTTTAGAGAGGCAATTTGCGAAGCGATGTCTGAAGAGATGCGCCGCGATGAAAGCGTTTTCCTTCTAGGGGAAGAGGTAGCAGAATACAACGGAGCCTATAAAGCTTCTAAAGGAATGCTAGATGAATTTGGTGCTAAGCGTGTCATCGACACTCCTATCGCTGAGCTCGGCTTTTCTGGTATCGCTGTCGGCGCAGCAATGAACGGACTGCGTCCAATAGTTGAATTCATGACGTGGAACTTCGCTATTTTGGCGGCTGACCAAATCATCAACTCTGCAGCTAAGATGCTTCAGATGTCTGGTGGTCAATATAATGTGCCAATCGTTTTCCGCGGTCCAAACGGACAAGCAGGTCAACTTGCAGCTACTCACAGCCAAAGCTTTGAGTCATTCTACGCACATGTCCCAAGTTTGAAAGTAATTACACCAAGCAATCCATACGACGCAAAAGGTCTTTTGAAAGCGGCTATCCGCGACAATGACCCAGTTGTCTTCATGGAAAGTGAAAAAATGTATGGCGATAAAGGCATGGTTCCAGATGGTGAATACATTATTCCTATTGGACTTGCAGATATTAAGCGCGAAGGAACAGATGTAACTATTGTTTCTTTTGGTAAAATCATGAAAACAGCCCTAGCAGGTGCTGAAGAGCTTGCCAAAGAAGGTATTAGCGCTGAAGTAATCGATTTGAGAACAATTCGTCCTCTTGATATTGACACTATTGTTAATTCTGTAAAAAAGACAAATAGACTGATTATCCTTGAAGAAAGCTGGCCAGTGGCGAGCATCTCAACTGAGATTGCTTACCGTGTTCAACGTCACGCTTTCGACTATTTGGATGCCCCAATTCGTCGTTTGACTCAAACAGACACACCATTTGCTTTTGCGCAAACCCTTATCGATGCTGCACTTCCACAAGTGCACGACGTTGTGAGAGTAGCAAAAGAGGTGCTTTATAAAGCATAATATTACTGTATAGAAGGGATGGCCATTTCAATTCGAAATGGCCCTCTTTTTTTTTACGCAAAGGGGACTATATTTGCCCCCGCATAAAATTGAACCATAAACCAATCATTTTTTTTCAATGAATACTTTGATTTACGTAGTCCCAGCCTTGGGAATTCTAGGTCTTATCATCATGGCGATCAAATCGGCATGGGTGACCAAACAAGACGCTGGTGATGCTAACATGCAAGAATTAGCAGGATACATTGCTAACGGTGCAATGGCATTCCTTAAAGCTGAGTGGAAAATCCTTAGCTATTTCGTAGTTATCGCTGCCATTCTTTTGGCATGGAGCGGAACTATCGAGGGTGCAAACAGCAGCCCAATCATCGCAATTGCATTTATTATCGGAGCTGTTTCTTCAGCTTTCGCTGGTTATATCGGTATGCGTATCGCTACTAAAGCGAACGTTCGTACTACTCAAGCTGCTCGCTCAAGCTTGAAACAAGCGCTTAAAGTATCTTTCACTGGTGGATCTGTAATGGGTCTTGGTGTGGCAGGTCTTGCAGTTCTTGGTCTTGGCTCTTTATTCATCGTGTTCTACCAAATGTTTGTTGTAAGTCAAAATGCTGGTGTGAATGGCGAAGAAATGGCTAAAGCGCTTGAAGTACTTGCAGGTTTCTCTCTAGGTGCTGAAAGTATCGCTCTTTTCGCTCGTGTAGGTGGTGGTATCTATACCAAAGCTGCTGACGTAGGAGCTGACCTTGTAGGTAAAGTAGAAGCTGGTATCCCTGAGGATGACGTTAGAAACCCTGCAACTATCGCAGATAACGTTGGTGACAACGTTGGTGACGTTGCGGGTATGGGAGCTGACTTGTTCGGTTCTTATGTTGCTACAATCTTGGCAACAATGGTTCTTGGTCGTGAGATCACATCAATGGACAACTTTGGTGGTATCGCTCCAGTACTTCTTCCAATGATCCTTGCTGGTCTTGGAATCGTATTCTCTGTATTGGGTATGATCTTCGTAAACGTGAAAGATGAAAAAGGTAACGTACAGACTGCTCTTAACATGGGTAACTGGTCTTCTATCATCTTCACAGCAATTGCATCTTATGGTCTTGTAAATTATATGCTTCCTGAGAAAATGGTTATTCGTGACTATGAGTTCTCTAACATGGATGTATTCTATTCAATTATTCTAGGTCTTGTAGTAGGTACTTTGATGTCAATCATCACTGAGTACTACACAGCAATGGGTAAACGCCCTGTATTGAGCATCATCAAACAATCAGGAACTGGTCACGCTACAAATATCATCGGTGGTCTTGCAGTAGGTATGGAGTCAACAGTACTTCCAATCTTGGTGCTTGCAGGTGGCATCTATGGTTCTTACTACTTCGCTGGTCTTTATGGTGTAGCTATCGCTGCAGCAGGTATGATGGCAACAACTGCAATGCAGCTTGCTATCGATGCTTTCGGTCCTATCGCGGATAACGCAGGTGGTATCGCTGAAATGAGCCAACTTCCAGAAGAAGTTCGTCACCGTACCGACAATCTTGATGCTGTAGGTAACACTACTGCTGCAACTGGTAAAGGTTTCGCAATCGCTTCAGCAGCACTTACATCACTTGCTCTTTTCGCAGCATTCTGCGGTGTAGCTGGTATTTCTCACATTGATATCTACAAAGCAGACGTTCTTGCAGGATTGTTTGTTGGTGGTATGATTCCATTCATCTTCTCATCGCTTGCTATCGCTGCTGTGGGTCGTGCTGCAATGGATATGGT
>JBDKJN010000154.1:0-3351 GCA_039796595.1 Bacteroidota bacterium | reverse complement strand
CACTTCAACTTGAAGCATCCCAGGCAAAGACCTTCCTCCTTGAGTATCTGCAATGGTGTAGTAGGCATAGGCCATACCTTGGAAATTGCTCGCTGGCACAAATAATACCCGTTGCTGCGCTGTATTGTATGTCCAACTGCCAAATGCATTAGTAATCGAAGACTGAATGCCAGCCGTCAGTGTGTCCATATCTATTGTTGAATGAACAACAGATGTTTCTAAATCATAATCATTGGCAGCAATATTCATCAATGCCACGGTAATATTGCTATTTGTGAACGTGCTGTCTTTAATGGCCCATGGCAAATCATTAACAGCTTGTACATTTACTGTTAAGGTCGCCACATTTGACCAGGCGTTATTGTCATCTTTGATGCGATAATATGCCAAAGCGGTTCCATTGTAATTCGTGACAGGAACAAATGTTACAGTACCTGTTCCGGTATCAACGCTCCATGAACCTTCTGCTGTTGTGATGCTGGTTTGTTGACCACTTGCCAGAGTGTCTAGGTCAATGCTATTTGTCAATAGTTCTTCATCACCATCCTCATCTGTATCATTATCTTGAATGTTAGGAATATTGATATATACCGCATCTTCATTGCCTGTCACAGTATTGTCGTTAGCAACAGGATCATGATTCAAAACTATGATAGTAGCATTCAGGGCAGCAAGATTGGACGTGGCGCCATTTGTATCTTTGATCGTATACTGAATACTCGTTGTCCCCAAATAATTGGTATTCGGCATGAAGGTAACGTTGCCCGATAAGGTGTTCACGTTCCATGTACCGTGAACCGTTGTGATGGAAGTCTGCTGGCCAGCTGTATTCGGATCCAAATCAATGGACGAAACAAGTAGTCCATCTTCTACATCATAATCGTTAAGCGTGATATCCGTAATAGTTGCTAATTCATTCATACCTGAAGTTACGCTATTGGCGATAGCAATAGGCACATCATTGACAGGGTTAACAGTTACGATAATATCGCCAGGTGCAGAAACATTACCATTGATATCCTGAACGGTATATGTAATTTGTGCAGTACCGAAATAGTTATCCGCAGGATTGAATGTCACTGTTCCATCCGTGAGGTTTACCGACCAATTGCCCGCAATCGTAGTTCGTGTGGTTTGTTGGCCTGCAGTACCTGGATCTAAATCAATTGTTGACTTAACGATTTGCTCCGCTTCTGGTTCAAAGTCATTATTAGTAATCTGAGATAGATTGACATAAACGGCATCCTCATTTACAGAAGCCAAATCTGCAGTGATAATTGGAGGATCGTTCACAGCAGACAATGTCACTGTTAATGTTGCACTATAACTTGTCGCGCCTTGATTATCCTGAATCGTATAATTCAGAGTCGTGGTACCATTCCAATGAGCGACCGGTGTGAATGTAACGTCACCCGTAGTGGTATTGACTACATACGTACCATGGTTCGTAGTCTTGGAATGCTGAATACCCTCAGCCAATACATCTAAGTCAATCGTTGATGCCAGAACGGAACCATCGATGTCGACATCGTTACCGTCTACATCGGTTAAAACAACAACTTGATCTTCCTGACCGCTTATGCTATTGTTATTCGCTATTGGCACATCGTTTACACTTACGACGACCACCGTCAAGACAGCCGCATTGGATAGTCTTCCTGTATTGTCTTGGACCGTATAAGTTGTTGTTGCGTTACCATTGTAGTTGGCAACAGGAACAAACGACACTACGCCAGTAGATGTATTGACACTCCATGCACCAGCAGCCGTGGTGATAGACGTTTGTTGTCCGACCGTATTGGGATCCAAATCGATGGTTGACATGACCACGGTACCATCAACGTCGGTGTCATTGGCCACAATATTCGGAATGGTTGCCGATGCGTCTTCTTGAATCGTGACAGCATTATCATTTGCCACTGGCGGGAAAAGTACCATCGGTGCCGTCGGACATCGCGCTCCATCATTGCTGCTTGTAATTTGTGCTAGACCAGCAATCACAGCTGTATTTGTCGCAAGATTCACCTTATAAATGGTCCCGGTTGTATTCCTCGAAACATAATAAAATCCATCGGACGCAAACCAGTTTGCACCATAATCACCCGCAGTGGAAATCAATCCCGTGATGGTCTGATTCGTCACAGTGTTGTTCGTCGGATTTAAGGTACTCATAATATTGTTTCTCATCGCATACCAACGGTTGGTGTATGGGTTAAACGCCATATCGGCTCCATAAAAGACCGTTGATGTTGTAAAAGAAGTAATAGTGTATGGCTGAACGTTCAGATTAATTTTATAAATTGTAGATGAACTGCCACTTTTAAAATAGTAATTTCCCAATGTATCTATATCGCCACAATTGGGCGAAATTGGAAGTATGGTGTTTAAGTCCGTCATCACACCGGCTGTTGTAATCGAAACCAATTTTTTGGTGTTGGTATTAACAGCATAGAATTTACCATCAATCGAATTATAACCCATCGCATTCAAGGCGACTCCAGAGAATGAAGCGACCGTAGAATACGTCATTGGATTGGTAGACATATCCAACTTTTTAAGGTAACCCACACCACTGATATTGATACACTGGTAGATCTCAGAATCACAGTAGTTTGCTGGTGGTGGAACAGGACTGCTCGAACTTATTCTTGGTCCATCCGAAAGCACCGTTATGAGCTTATTATTGGTCGCAGAACATACGTTTGCAACAAAAAAGCCGAACAACAAAATAAAAATGAAAGGGAAATAAGTTTGGCGATTACGTGAATGCAGCCCCAAGACTCCAATGTCTGCGCCCAAAAAGGTAGCGAGATTCGTCATTAATTGTCGTTTTTAGTTAAGTTCAGTTCACGGCATCATCTGCCGCGTGACCTTATACTTAAAACGACTTAGAATTGTTACAGAAAGATCAATAAATCCTATAAACAGGAATACGATATGCCGTTGGTTCGTAATAATCGCTGTTCTTATACACCCAATACAACTGCTGCCAATGGTCTTCAGACAAATTTTTGTCTGTCCGCAGCGCCTGCTCGAATCGCTGTTGCAAATCCTTGTTGGATTTTAAAAGATCAGCGGCAATTTCTTCAAAAACGTAGTCACTAAACCATTCTTTTTGCTGCAACATGGAATCAAAAAAATTCCATGCGAAATACCCTTCATCACTGCGAGGTTCTAATACCTGGACCAAAAAACGCCGCGCAATTTGATTCGTCGGAATCCAACGATCTCCAGCTTGACACACGATGCTAATTGTGGTATCTCTACATATCGTTTTATAGTGGTAATAATGTCCTTCAAATGGATTTCTGGCCGTTTCATATTTGTCAATATAACTGACCTTGACATGCA
>JBDKJN010000153.1:0-8196 GCA_039796595.1 Bacteroidota bacterium | reverse complement strand
GGCTTGTTGAGTTGGGTTATTTGTATGTATATCAATTAATTATAAGTTTAAATGGCCGAAGGTAGGGTATTTGGAATGCAAGAGGTATGTGGTAGTGTTGGATTCCTACACTACAATTAGTACATTTACGATATGAAACCTAGTAATGAACTTTTCGAATTAATCAAGTCACTCACCAAGAGTGAAAAGCGTTTTTTTAAGTTGCAGAGCTCGCTGCAAAGCGGCGACAAAAACTACATCCGCCTTTTCGATACGATTGACAAAATGCAGGAGTATGACGAGGAGGAAATTAAAAAGGTTTTTAAAGGCGAAAAGTTCATCAAGCATTTGCCAAGTGAAAAAAATCATTTGTATAAAGTGATTCTGAAAGCTTTGCGGAGCTTTTACGGGGAGACGTCGATCAGCAGCATGCTGAAACAGGAGATCAAGAATATCGAGATTCTTTATAACAAAGCGCTATTTGATGAATGCAATAAGTTTCTCGATCGCGCGAAGAAAGTGGCGATCAAATATGAGAAGTTTTATTACCTCTATGAGTTGATCAATTGGGAGAAGACATTACTGGAAGAGGCCTATGAAGATGGCCAGTTCAAGGATCTCAATAAATTGATTGAAGAGGAGCGTGAGGTATTGGAAAAATTGCGCAACCTGGCTGAATACCATGTATTGTACAGCAAAATCAATTATGTCTTTCGAAGTGGTGGATATGCGCGAACGGAGGAGAATAAAATTATTATTGAAGATATCGTCAACCACCCTCTAATTAAAGGTAAGAATACGGCATTGTCACGCAGGGCAGCAACCATTTGTTATTACACCCAAGGTTTCTGCAATATGGCGAATGGGGATTATCCTACGGCTTTGGAGAAGTTCCAACGTGTGATTGCAATTCTCGATGAGAATGTCGATTTGCGAACGGATTTGGCGAAACGTTATGTTCGTACCTTGAGTAATATAGTCACCTGTCATCTGGATCTTCAGAATGTGGAGGATGCGCGCAAAGTGATTAATTTGATTCAGAGTTTTAGTGAATCGGATGGATTCACGTTCCCCGATGTTCAAAGTACTATTTTCAAGAATTCAAACCTTGCGAAATTAGAGGTGTATCATCACACCGGTGGCTTTGCCATGGCACTGAAGGAGGTGGAAGGAATCATTGCACAAATGGCCGAATATGAAGGGAAAATAAGTAAAGAATCACAGCTGACCTTCTATTATCAGTTTGCGTTTATCCACTTCGGAGTACATCAACACAACAAGGCCTTGTTTTGGTTGAATAAGGTGCTTAATGACAACGAAAAGGATTTGCGTCAGGATATTTTCAGTTATGCTAGATTGTTCAATTTGGTTGTTCATTACGAGTTAGGTAATCACGATTTGTTGGAATATACCATCAAGTCGACTGCACGTTATTTACAAAAACGTGAGCGCGATTTTCCGATTGAAAAACACATTATGGAGCAGATGAAAAAATTGATTCGCACCCAGAATGTAAATGAGCGAGCTAAGATTTTTGAGCAGTTCAAACTAGGAATGAAAAAATTACTGAAAGGCCCGGAAGATCTCATCGTTTTGAAGTACTTTGATTTCAACATTTGGATTGAATCGAAGATCAACAATACCTCGTATGAAGAAGAGTTATTGTCCAGTAAAAATTCAATGAAACGGACTACATGATGGTTGGCCTTTCATGAATGAACTCTTTTCACAAGTGTGATTTTTCTTCACGACTGAGCCAAGGTTCAGTAAGATAAGATGCTCTTATTTAGTATTGCTTGGCCTGTAGAATTTTCCGAATTGCATGATCGACTTGTCCATGCACTTTCTACGAATGGATAATTGTCGTCCAGTACGTAGTGAAGAATCTCAAACAGTCGAAACGGGTGTGCGATAGTTTCGGGTGGCGGTCAGGAAACCAATTTTGCTTTCTTGATTTTCGTCATTCAATAAACTTACATGACCTCTGCCTTTAGACAACAATCATCTGCATGGAAATTAAACTGTGCATCAGTAAATGAAAAAAGCCGAATCAAATGATTCGGCTTTTTACTGTTCTAATATTTTGATTAGTGACCCAATTCTTTGGCTAACAATGCATCCATTTTTTCCTGCTCTTCGCGTGCAAGATCGGCATCCACCAAAATACGACCACTGTGTTCGTCAACAATAACACGCTTGCGTGCTGCAACGTCCAATTGTTTTTGTGGTGGCAACTGAATGAATGATCCTGCAGATGCTTCGCGTTCAATCGGAACAACAGCCATTCCGTTTGGCGCACCAGAACGAATACGCTCATAAGCTGAAAGCAAACGCTCGTCAATCAGTTTTTTAGCTTCTTCACTCTTTGCTTTGAGCAATTTTTCTTCCTTCTCGGTTTCTTTCGAAATCTCCGCAAGTTCATTGCGTTTTACGTCTAAATCAGTTTCACGCTCAGAGACCTTGGTTTGAGCATTTTCAAGCGCAACGCGTTTGTCAGCGCCTGCTGGTTCTGCTTCGCGAATGCGTTTTTGAAGCAATTGGATTTCGAGCGTTTGATACTCGATTTCTTTGTTCAACGAATCAAACTCACGGTTGTTCTTTACGTTGTTGATTTGCTCGTTGTATTTTTTAATCAACGCTTCAGCGTCTTTGATGCCCTGTTTGTGTTTGTTGATATCACCATCGATGGTTTCGATTTCATTGGTCAACTTAGTCAAACGAAAACGCAAACCTTCTACTTCGTTTTCAAGGTCTTCTACCTCCAAAGGCAACTCACCGCGCATAGCATAGATTTTGTCAATGCGGGTGTCAATGATTTGAATATCATAAAGGGCGCGCAATTTATCTTCTGCACTGATGCCTTTTTTGTCATCGGCATCCTGAAATGCCAATCTGGGAGATGTTTTTAATGCCATATCGTCTGTATCTGTTTTGCTGATTTTTTCTTTTTCTGGTGCCTTTTCTACAATTGCAATTGGCGCAAATTTAACTACGCTTTTCCCGTTTGAAGCAAGCTGAACGGTGATCGGATTGGCCACTGGCTTATTACTCACAGCTGGCGCAACAGGTGCATTCCTGCGAATACTGCGAGGCGCTGAGGTAAAAGGATTAATGATGTCAAGGTTCATTTCCTCCAATTCCTTATCCATATTCGGAGCTGGAATGGTCTTCAAAACTTCTGACTCTTTCAGTTGCAACTCTTGTTCAACTGTTTTAGCGGCTTTGGTCTCCTTGGTTGCTTCAACCTTCTTTGCTTCAGGTTTCTTCGGCTCTGCCTTCGGAGCAACTTTTTCTTTCGATGGTGCTGGAGTTACGGCCTTTGCAGCTGGTTTTTCCGCTGCTTTAGGTGCCGGTTTTTGAGCGGCTTTAGGAGCTACCGCAGGTTTAGCGGGTGCAGCTTTCGCTTTTGGGGCTGGCTTTGCCACTTCTGCTTTTTTAGCTGGCGCTGCTTTTTTAGCAACCGGAGTAGCTTTTTTCGCTTCAGGAGCTGGTTTGGCTTTTTTAGCCGCAATGACAGGTTTTGCGGGAGCGGCTTTTTTAGCATCCTGCTTAGCCGAGGCTTTTTTGGCCACAGGTGCAGCCTTTTTTACTGGAACCGCCTTTTTAGCTGGTGCTTTTGCCGAGGCTTTTTTGGGTGTAGCCTTGGCCTCGTGCTTAGCCGAGGCAGCTTTCTTCGCAGGTTCAGCCTTTTTAACAACGGGCTTAGCCGCTGGTTTAGCTGTGTTTTTTTTTGCTGCAGGCGCCGCTTTAGCAGCCGGTTTAGCTGCGGGTTTAGCCGCGGGCTTTTTAGCTGCCGGTTTTACTGTTTTTTTCGCCATTTTCAATAATAGCCCACGGGATTGGTGTTCACCGTGGTAATTTGAGGTGCAAAAGTAGTGAATTTTTGCTTAAGGTGGTCAACGATCAATTGAGAGGTAAATTGCTCAATTTCAAAGTGTCCGATGTCGGCAATCACAATTTTATCCTCGGCATCGAAAAATTGATGGTATTTGAAGTCAGCAGTTAGGAATAAATCGGCGCCTGAAGACCTGGCTTTTGAGAGTAAAAAACTTCCACTGCCGCCGCAAAATGCGACTTTTTGAATCGGTTTATTCAAGCCTCGAGTAAACCGAACTACGCCACCAAATGTCGATTTGATTTTGGCCAAAGCGGCCTCCATTGGGATTCCTTCTTGCCATTCACCAATCATTCCACTCCCAAATTCATGGCTAGTGTTTTCCAGTTTTTGTACGTAATAGGCCATTTCTTCATAACAATGCTGGGCCTTTGCAGCTTGAAGGACTTTATCTTTCAACCAACCAGGCACCAAAACTTCAATGCGATGTTCGGTCACCTTTTCTAGCTTATCCAATTCACCAATTGCTGGTCGCGCATCGCCCGTAGGTCTGAAATATCCTTCGCCAGTGCTCACAAAAGCGCAATCTTTATAGGATCCGATTTGACCTGCTCCGGCTTCCGTCATTGCTGATTTTACCTGGCTAGCCACTGATTCGGGAGCAAAAACGATAATCTTGAACATTTGACCTTCTTTCGGTTCGAGTACGCGTAGATTCTGAAGCCCCAAAAGATCTCCGATTCGGCGATTGACACCTGTATGGATATGGTCCAGATTGGTGTGTATGGCGTAAATGGCAATATCGTTTTTAATTGCTTTGATCAAGGTGCGTTGAACCCAGTCGCGACCTGTCAATTTTTTTATTCCGCTGAAAACAAAGGGGTGGTGCGCTATAATCAATGACAATCCAAGGCGTATGGCCTCGTCCACGACTTCTTCTGTGACGTCGAGGGTGACTAAACAACCTGAAATTTCATGCTGTGTAGATCCGCAAATAAGGCCACTGTTGTCATAGGATTCCTGCAGCGCAGGCGGGGCCCATGCTTCCAAACACTGAATGACTTCGCTAATTTTCATGCAACGAAGGTAAGGTTTCAAATGCCCTTGTCGCAAGGCTATCGCCTTGGATTTGTGTCGGACTTTTCCGTTTTGATTTATTTCTCATAGACTCTTTTTGGTTTTAACTTGCACCCATGTCTGTTTTGCGTAATTTGCTTTGGCCCATCGCCGTGGTGTACGGAGTTGTACTCCGCATCCGTCATTTGCTTTTCGACGCGAACATTTTGCCTTCAAGAAAGGCCGCGATCAAAACAATAGCATTGGGTAACGTCGCATTGGGGGGAACGGGCAAGACTCCGCATGCTGCTTATATTCTGGAACTGCTGAAGGAGTTTGAACACAGGGCTTTTTTGTCGCGCGGTTATGGAAGGAAAACCAGTGGATTCTTACGCATAAACGGTGATTCGCATGTGGAACAGGTGGGAGATGAGCCGCTGCTTATTGCGCGACGGTTTCCATATCTTGACTGCTTTGTTGGCGAAGATCGATTATCAGCAATTGAACAAATCGCTCGTCAAACACAATCCAATCTTGTGGTGCTGGATGATGCTTTGCAACACCGCAAACTTCAACCTGATGTGGCTCTCATGTTAACGACCTGGGATCAACCTTTTGTGGAGGACGCATTGCTACCGGTAGGACGATTGCGCGATTTGAAACTTCGTGTAAAAAAGGCCGATGCAGTCATTGTGTCCAAGTGCCCGGCGGATGTTTCAAAGGACGATCGAGCGAACATGGCTAACCGACTTGATTTACTGGAAGTGCCGGTGTTTTATAGCCGCATTGCGTACGGACAGCCCATTGCTGTTCAGAGTGGCCATAGCTTGTCGGGTGGCGACTCTGTGCTGGTGGTAACTGGTATCGCAAATGCTGATTTGTTCCTGCAATATGTCAAGTCTTGTTATCACGTAGTTGATCACATGAGTTATCCTGATCATGCCTCTTTTTCAGCTGCTGACCTCGCTGAATGGGGGGCAAAAAAAAGTGGTCAGCACATCAACGTACTGACCACTGAAAAAGATGCTATGCGTTTGTTCGGTATGAATCTTCCTCAAGAACTTCGGGTGTTTTATATCCCTATCGAAGTGGTTCTTATCGGGGAAGGAGAAAAGGAGCGTTTGAAAGCACTTATTCTCAAAAAAATCAACGACTAACGCTTAACGAATTTCTTAACTCCAACACCGTCGATGCGTACGAAGTAAACCCCTTTAGCAAGGTCGCTTACATCCATTTGATGCAATGGCCCTTGCGCTTGTACTTGCTTGATACGCTTGCCACTTAAGTCCAAAATTTCAACTGTAGTGATGGTTTCTTCACTCATTTCAATCCACAATTTGTCATCGGTCAATGTCGGGAAAATATTGATACCTAATGTTTCAATTTCCTCAGTACCGACAAACAATGGCGCAAAATGATACACCGTACCGCTATTGGGCAACCCGGTCAATGGCACGATCGATTTGAAATCATTTGGATCCATTACCTCAATGGTCGGTGCTGCTGGGTCATTTGAAGTGTACCACAAGTTTTGCCATGCGTTCTTCTGGCCGTTGGCAAAGTCTTCTCCGATGCACGACATAGGGCCACCAAACTGGAAGAAATTGCCTCCTTTAATAGCAGATGGTCCGAAACGGTATTCAATAATATTGGTTCCTTCATGCAGCCACAATTGGAAGGAGAACGTGTTGTAATTGGTATTGGACGCCGCGTATTCATCGTAAAATCCAACATTGGCCCATTCCAATTTAAAGATTTGCGAACCTGGTTCTCCGTCCACGCGATAACTTATTGGGCTACCCGATGTTCCTGTTGACAATCCAACATCACAGATGTCTTCCAATACTGGAATCAATAAGTGAATAGAATCAGCCATAAAATCGCCGATGCACAAAGCTCCAGGTGCAGTTACCAATAGTTGGTTCCAAACTTCGTCGATGACTTGTATGTTGAATCCAATCGGAGCAAAGTATTCCGGATCGTCCCAGATCTCTCCAGCGCTGACCGAAATAGAGTCAGTTAGTGATTCGTAAGGCTCATTGAGTACACTAAAGGAGTAGGGGAGTTCTTGGGCGGAAGTTATTGTACTGATTAAAACCCCAAGTGCAAGTAGATGTGTTTTCATAAATAGAAATTTTCACAAAAGACGATCATGCTCGCCTAAAGTTACAAGTTAAAAAATATTATTTTTTTGGTTAAACGGGCTACGTCCATTCATTGTGTAATTGCGGAATAAAGCTAAAGATCCCTCATCTCGGTTCAACCGAGGTTCGGGAAGACATTCGACAAGTCTTATGAATAGCTTGGCCAGGATGAATACATAGCGTAGAGAATCATCTAGGCCAAGCCTAATAATCTTTCAAAATCTCGTCATCCCGATCGTAGAGAGGGATCTCAAACAACTGAACTGAATGTCTACGGGATGAATACCTAAACAGACTAAAGTAGGCTCTGCTGACGCTGTCACCTCTTTTGAAGAATTAGACATTATCTCATTTGCGACCAATAGCTCTCGTTGAATATTCATACAACCGAAACCAATTGCACAAATGGAAGCTAAACCGTTTATCCGATTAATTTTTTGAAATTAACCCACGACGTTTTCTGCGGTGATACGCGTTATACCTTTAGGGTAACTATTCTCAAGAAGATTCTTAATGTAGATGTAGTCTTGGTCGTTGGAAACAAAATCAAGTGATGAAGTCTCGATAACAACAACGCGCATCGATGGGTGTTGGCGTATGAATGTGAGATATTGTTGTTGGATTCCTTCCAAATAGTCCGAGGTGATTTTTTGTTCGTACTCACGTCCTCTTTTCTTGATATTGGAAAGCAATTGTTCAACGGGTAAATACAAATACACCAACAAATCAGGTTTGGGTAGACTAGGTTCTACCATCTGAAATACTTTGATAAAAAGCTCGTATTCGTCGGGCTGCAAATTGTTTTTTGCAAAGAGCTGGCATTTATTGATCATGTAATCGCCGACAACCTTTGGGCTAAACAGATCATTGAGCTGCATCTCTTGTTTTAATTGTGAAAAGCGCTCAGACAAAAACGACAATTCCAATGGAAAGGCATACCTTTCGGGTTGTTCATAGAACTTGGGCAAAAACGGATTGTCTGCAAATTCTTCGAGAATCAAACGCGCAGACCAATCGGATGCTATTCGTTTGCTCAGACTGGTTTTGCCTGCGCCGATATTGCCTTCTATAGCTATGTACCTGTAATTGTTCATGGCTGATACAATTCGACTGGATTGGTGTCGGGACATTCGGCCAATAAAGCAACAATGGTTTTACCTAAACCAGGATGTACGAAGTCAG
>JBDKJN010000152.1:0-2764 GCA_039796595.1 Bacteroidota bacterium | reverse complement strand
CGATGAATGTTACGAAAGTTAGCTTGCATCGTTATAAAATCAAAGTGGGCCATACGGCAGTCATGGTCGGAAGAATTTCCTGCCATTTTTTTTATGTTTTCAGGTAAATGGCAGGGTCACCACCGCATTGTGTTATTATAAGTGCAATAGGGGTTCACGGGTTGGCTCCACATCAAACCGTAGGAATAATAGTCGTAACGGGCTCGTACCTGGCCCTGCAAATGCACAATGCGCAGGTTGTCAAAGTTTACTTTTTTAGTACTTCGATTGGTGACGTAGGTGTAAGAATAACCGCCCGTCTTCATGGTCAGGGTTTGGGTTTGGTGTTCCTCCAACACATCGCTTTCGGCTACCCGCAATAATCCCGATGCGTTGGGGTCAAACTTCATTTTCTCATCGAAGAAGATTGCGAATTAACTTGTGAGCTCTAGATTGGTACAACTTAGTCAACATTCTACTGCGTGTTTTTCCAAACATGCCTAATTTCTTCCTCCCATTGTTGAATTTTTTCTTCCTCTAAGACGTATATGCTAATCGGTAAAGACACGCCAAAATTGCTTAATTTTTTCAATAAAGTGTTGCTAAAAACCTCAAAATTACATTGTCTACCATCAAAAAAGATCTCCATAAAAATCTCAATTGTTTGAACTCCATGCCTGATGAAAAGGTTATAGTTTTTAATCAGGAATTCAACCAATGAATTTTCGTAGTTCAATATTTCGTCCTCCGTGGAAGCATGATTTGGATGCCAAAAAGAAACACAACCATACCCATATGCAATCGAATTAGATGAAGATGGTTTGTCATTAGGATTGAATTGATTAACGGTCAAAAAGTCGCCTTGAATTTCCCCAAGCACAATGCTAGGATAAAATTCGTTGCCTGTAACTGATAACGTGTACTTATAAATCATAATTATTCTAGCCTTTGTCCAGTATTTATCCAATTACCTGATTTATTACTTTTCAAGAAAACTTCTTTTGTTACCTTATCTATATAGAAATCAGCATTAGTATCTCCTTTGAGTTCTTTCTTAAATTGATTCAGAAACTGCGTTTTTGCATTGGTTTTATGCCAATCCTTACCTGCCTTCAAAAAATCCCCAATTTCATCGAGAGACATTCGCCTTGCATTTTTAGCTATATTGGAAAGCAGATTATACGTAACTCTAACTCCACCACTCCCAAAATCAGGTGGATAACCTATTATAGGAGCGATGCCCTCAATTTGACCATCTGAGTCTACCTTATACAGTGTACCCTCAGGACCTACCCATTCTCTGCCTCCACAAAAAATGTCTTCATAGTGGTCCCAAAATGACTCACTCGGCAACATAACAACTTGACCTTCCCTATTCCATATATATTTTATTTCTAATGGGGTGGATGAAAAATGTGCTTTCACCGCCCGCTTCACCACCAACTTTTCGATGGCATCCAAAGGTATGGATACTTCGCCTTCGGTCAAATTTTTGTCGGCGTAGCCATACGATTTCAGCACATTGTATACATCGTATATGTGCAAGCCGCTTTTGCTCGGATTACCATTGTTCCAGTCCTTGGGATCACGATTGATAGTATACCCTTGACTGGCCAAATAGTCGATGAGCGTCTCTACGTTGTCGCCATTTCCGCTCACTAAATAACCGCTGGAATTGGTCCAACTTGGAGTTCCATTTCCCCCCGCCCCAGCAGTAGCACTCTGGGCCCGTGCCTCAATACTCTCGTGGTGTTTGCCAAAGAGGTCTTGAATGGACATATAGATGGACGTGAGTTTGAGGCCTATCGTCAATATACCCGCAACACTGGCGCCTACATTCATTGTGCCCGTAAGCGCTGTGCCTTGACTGAAGTCGGCTGATCCTTGTGCCAAAAAGTGGGTTGTTATATGTCCTACTATCTGCCAAAACTTGCCGGATTGGCCATCGGGGGAGCGGATGTTTGGTTTCGTTAGTTAACCTTTCACTTTGTGTTTATTGTTACTTCATTGCCATATTTCTATTTCAGTTGATATCTCAAAAGGTCGATATAGACTTCCTCCATAGAATGTTCTTTATTTCTTTCATAGGGATAGTGGACGTTATTCAGAAATAAACTATCATTGGAAATTCCGAATTCACTGACATGCCATGAACCATCAAAATCGCGATATATATCCTTCAGGATATTACGGTTTGCGTCATACATCCCATAAGAACCAAAAGAGTCATAATACCTTTTATTGTCCGCCCACGGCACGAATTGATGAGAATTGAGATTGAATACTTCTATTCCAAGTCTATAATTCACACCATAGAAAGGCACTAACAACAAATTGTCGTCTAAATAAATAGACGTTGAATCAATGTAATCATCTTTTAAGACATAGAAATTCTTATTTAAAAAAAATTCACTTTCGGCCTGTACTATTTTCTCGCGAATCACCTCGCCACCATTCACTAGAATCCGCAATACGCCCGAAATGGAATCATGGTCGCATTGAATCCTAGTGTTTCCTTGTGAAAGTCGCACTGATTCGCTAAACGTCTCCTCCCATTTATCGGAAGTATGGGAGGAAATCTCATTGCATCCAAAGCATAAGACTGTCGCATATATCCAAAACTTACTCATCTAGTTTAATGTTTGATATTTCATTCCGAAATGTTTCGTCTAGAATCAAATGGCTGTACAAATAACACTATTGCAATGGCTTTTCTACAACGCGTATGGACTTCTTTGCTTCATTGAAAAGTGTTGTATCGGCCCCTCCCATGAGATACGAAATC
>JBDKJN010000151.1:0-3273 GCA_039796595.1 Bacteroidota bacterium | reverse complement strand
AGGTAAAAATTTTGAATACGTACTTCTTGCTAAACTTTGTGTGCCTCCCATAATAAAACCAATGCATCCTGCGGCTACATAGAAGGTAATGGGTGTGGAGATAAAAAGATAGCCATAGATGCAAACCAACGCCCATATACCCAGTGCCCAGCGAAGAGTGGATGCATTACCAATGCGTCGACTAAGCGCAGAGAAAGTGAATGCTCCGGGGATGGCGATAAGTTGGACGAGAAGTATTGCACCGATCAATTGACCTGTTTCAAGACCAACAATGTCCTCGCCATTCGGACCAACGCGATGCACTTCTTTTTCACCAAAAAAAGCCGCCATTTGCATGATGGTTTGAACACCCATGCTGAAGACAAAAAACGATAACAAATAGGCTTTGAGTCGGGTTGTATGTCGCAGTTGATTCCAAACCTTTCCCAATTCTTGAAATCCGTGACCAATGATTTTTCGATCGAAGCCGTGGTCTTTTTTCTCTCCTTTTAAATGCCAAAAGGTGTAATGCGCAAATCCGATCCACCAAATCCCCACTGTGAGAAAACATTCGTTCGCATCTCTGTGTAACACCTGCACCATTACTAAGTTGATGATCAATAGCAGGACACTACCAGCATAACCGAAGGAGTATCCTTTAGCACTGAGTTTGTCTTGTTCTTCTGGCGGTGCAATTTCTGGGAGAAAGGAATTGCTAAAGGCATAGCTGCACCAGAAACCGATGCAGGCTAAGATCACACTGAGCATACTTATTTCGAGTTTGCCAACATGAGCATCAAAGAAATAGAGTGAAGCACAAGAGAGAGCCCCCAGGTAGCAGAAGAAACGCATGAATATTTTTTTGCGTCCCAAATAGTCGGCGATCCCTGCGAGGGTGGGTGAAAGTATGCAAACAATTGCCATTGCAAAGGCAAGGCAATAGGAAAGTAGTTCGGTATTCTTGAAGGTTGCTCCAAAAAAGAGTACACTATCACCAACCGCGCCATCAACTGGCATTCCGTTCTCTTCTTTTGTAGTTGCCGCATTATAAAAAATGGGAAATATCGCTGTACCAATGACCAAATTATAAGTCGAATTGGCCCAATCGTACATCACCCAGGCATTTTGAATCTTCTTCGAATACTTCATTGGCTGCAAGCTACAAAAAAAAGCCGAACTTACGATTCCCCTGAGGTCTAAGTATCATATGTTCATTCCCAAAGAGAAAAGCTCATCAGATTAGAGCGATGAATAGGCACTAAGAATAAGAACTCAAAGGAGTATTTTGGCTGTTCCACAGCATTTCGGTTACTTTTGTGGCGTGTAAGCTTGACATAGCGCACGCTTGGAAGAGTATGGAACAACATTTTGATATCTGCATCATTGGTGGTGGCATCGTAGGAGCGGCCACGATGTATAAAATGCAATTGGCATTTCCCGACAAATCAATATTGCTCATTGAGAAGGAAGCCGCCTTGGCCGATCATCAGACCGGCAATAACAGTGGGGTTATTCATTCAGGAATCTATTATAAACCGGGCTCGCAAAAAGCTACCAACTGCGTTAATGGACGTCGTGAACTCGTGCAGTTTGCTAAAGACTATGGTGTCAAATACGATGTGCGTGCCAAACTGATAGTTGCTACCGAGACCAAAGAACTTGAACACCTGGAGAAAATTTGGAATCATGGTGTATCCAATGGTATCGAAAGCATGACACGAGTTACTCCTGACGAAATTCGTGAGATCGAACCACATTGTATCGGCATCGCTGGTGTTCATGTGGGTTGCACAGGTATTATTGATTTTCGTGGCACAACTGAGAAAATGGTTGGACTCGCGTTGGCCAAACAATCCAAAAGTGCTTTGCGCCTGAGCGAGGAAGCGATTGGTTTTGAATATGGTGATCCGAATTGCAGAGTTGTTACGAATAAAGCCGTCTATTCTGTGAATAAAATGATATTCTGCGGAGGCTTGCAGGCAGATCGTCTAGCACGCAAAGATGGCGTTGACTTGAAAGAGAAGGTAGTTGGTTTCCGCGGTGATTATTATGAGTTGACCGAGCAAGCCAAACACAAAGTGAAGCACTTGATTTATCCGGTTCCGAATCCTGATTTTCCTTTTTTGGGTGTGCATTTTACACGCATGGTCAATGGAGAAATAGAATGCGGTCCGAATGCGGTTTTTACCTTCAAACGCGAAGGGTATGGGAAAACAGACTTTAGTTTTACCGATACGGTGGATGCACTGACGTACATTGGTACTTGGCGCTTGTTCATGAATAACATGAAATTCGGAATTGATGAATACCGCAGAGCCTTCAGCAAAAAATTGTTTTTGAAAACCTTGCAAAGATTGATTCCTTCACTCACCATGGATGACATTCATCCGGGGCGTGCGGGGGTGCGTGCTTTGTTGCTGCGTCAAGATGGCGATACCCGTGACGATTTCCGCATCGAATACACAAACCACAGCATTCACGTCCTCAACGCACCAAGCCCAGCTGCAACTGCAGCATTAGCCATCGGCAGCAATGTCACTGATATGGCGAAGAAGCATTTTGGGTGGAGTTAGGTTCGAAGGTTAGAGGTTATTTTGGTTAGAGGTTTTGTAAAAACGCTGATTCAACTCCACTCAAGCATTATAAGAAGTTGATCTATTTTATGATTCCTCCTTTCGCCCATCTCGGCGTCAGCCCTAAAAACTAATAACTAATAACTGAAAAATCCAACCAAATCAAACAACTATAGAACAAGCTCTTTCTTCCAACCCCCCAACACTATTCTGTCCGATGCCAAGGTGAATTCGGTAGGTTCAAGTTCGGATATTTTCACCCATTCAAAATACTGTTCGCTACCATCAACGGCGGGGAAGCGCAATTGATTTTCCAAATGTTGTCCCTCAATGAGTGAGGCGGTATAATACAAAGCGACAACTTGATCGGTTGATCGAAACAGCGATGGAAGGTAATAGTCTGTAAAATAATATTGTTGATGCAAGGTGATGGCACACCCCAATTCTTCTTTCGCTTCGCGGTGTGCGGCATCCGCTATACCTTCACCCCATTCCACGCCACCACCGGGTAATTTGGTATAGGTATGATTGCGAATCGTTTCTCTCGCTACTAGGAGGGCATTACCTGATGAGTTCTTTATAAGAAGGTAGACGCGTAAATTCCAGGTGTTTTGCATGATGGTGAATTTAAGGTTTTGTAGCGCGCAGCATTTCACGTTTGCCAGGAGGACCGGGCAATCGTTCGGTGATCAAACCAGCGGCCTCCATAGCCCTGCGCACT
>JBDKJN010000150.1:0-3192 GCA_039796595.1 Bacteroidota bacterium | reverse complement strand
TGCGAAGGGGCATTGCTAATTGTTGACAGTACACAGGGTATTCAGGCGCAAACCATCTCCAATTTGTATTTGGCATTGGAACATGATCTCACCATCATTCCAGTCCTAAATAAATTGGATTTGCCCAATGCAGAGCCGGAAGTGGTAAAAGACCAGATCGTGGACCTTATCGGTTGCGAGAGGGATGAAATTTTGCACGCCAGCGGTAAAACTGGTTTTGGTGTCCCAGAAATATTAGATGCCATTTGCGATAGAATTCCAGCGCCAAAGGGTGACCCAAATGCGCCACTACAGGCGATGATTTTCGATTCTGTGTTTAATTCTTTCCGTGGAATTATCGCTTACTACCGCATTTTTAACGGTTCGATCAGTAAAAACCAGAAAGTAAAGTTCATGAGCACTGATACCGCATATGGTGCGGATGAAGTGGGAAATATGGGATTGGATTTCCAACCCAAACAAACTTTGCAGGCCGGTGATATCGGTTATATCATTAGCGGTATCAAAACAGCGAGCGAGGTAAAAGTGGGGGATACCATCACAACCGTGGAGAATCCTTGCCAAGAAGCCATTCGAGGTTTTGAGGAAGTGAAGCCGATGGTATTCGCCGGGGTTTATCCTGTTGACACAGATGACTACGAGGAGCTTCGTGCTTCTATGGAAAAGCTCCAACTCAACGATGCGTCACTGGTGTTTGAACCAGAAAGCTCTGCGGCGTTAGGCTTCGGTTTCCGTTGCGGATTCTTGGGTATGTTGCACATGGAGATCATCCAGGAGCGTTTGGAACGTGAATTCAACATGACCGTTATTACTACGGTTCCCAACGTAAGTTATGTAGCCTATCTCAAAAACGGTGATGTGTTAGATATACACAACCCAAGTGAATTGCCAGATCCTAACAAATTGGATTATGTAGAGGAGCCATTCATCAAAGCGCAAATCATTACCAAGAGTGAATACATCGGCGCGGTGATGACGCTTTGTATTTCGAAACGAGGCATGTTGCAAAATCAAAATTATCTTACGGCGGATCGTGTTGAGTTGACGTTTGAAATGCCACTTGCAGAAATCGTATTTGATTTTTATGATCGTCTCAAGACCATTTCAAAAGGGTATGCATCGTTCGACTATCATCCGGTAGGCATGAAGGAAAGTGATTTGGTGAAAATGGATATTCTGCTTAATGGCGATCAAGTGGATGCATTGTCGGCACTCATTCACCGCGATCATGCATTTGATTTGGGTAAACGCATTTGTATCAAATTGAAGGAACTTATCCCGCGTCAGCAATTCGAAATAGCATTGCAGGCTTCGATCGGAGCCAAAATCATTGCCCGCGAAACGCTAAGCGCATTGCGTAAGGACGTTACCGCAAAATGTTATGGAGGTGACATTTCTCGTAAGCGTAAGCTTTTGGAAAAGCAGAAGGAAGGTAAGAAACGTATGCGTCAGGTAGGCAGCGTGGAAGTACCTCAAGAAGCCTTCCTAGCAGTTTTAAAATTGAATTCTTAATTTCAGACGATAGAAATAAAAAGCCCATCTTCTCGGAAGATGGGCTTTTTTAATTTTATAAGTAGCCTTAGCATTTGGCTTCGACGTTCTTCTATTCGTGCATTGTTTGAAGCAGTTTGCATCAATTAACGATGCGATACAATAATGCGTTTTGCTTCGTGGTCTCCGTTGGCGAATTTCACCTGAATGGTATACACGCCATCAGGCCATGTTGATGTATTCAGGCTGTGACGAACTTGATAAACATTCTCATTGAGGATCAGTTGTCCGGTGCTTGAATAAATTGCAACGGTATTGATTGGATTCGCGCTTTCTATGCGAAGGGTTTCATTGGTAGGTTGCGGATATAGTACCAATGCCGAATGAGCGTTCGGTTCATCAATTGATACAGTTCCTGCGCCATTAATACGTATAAAGAGAATGTTGTTGTCGTTTTCTGAAGCAAGGCCACCAAGAATCAATTTAGAATCCGCTTGCTCAGCAACGCCAAAAAGGACATCAAAGTTGTTGGCAAAGGACAGATTGAAAATTCACTTTGTCCAAAATTGGGGTCTAGTACGCCGTCAGCGTCCAAACGGAAGACTAACGCATTGCGCTCGAAAAAGCTCGGCCCAGCGGACCCCGCGACAATAAGCCCGCCTTGATCGTCAATAAAAAGTTTGTTTGTTGCATCTGCTTCGTCGATATCAATAACCGCTTCGCCATTGGTCCCAAAACTAGTGGAGAGACTGCCATCGGCTTCCAGAGCAATCAATACCGCATCTTCTGATCCAAAAAAGCGATTGCCACATACGACATAGCGGGTGCCATAATATTCGATATCACTAAAAGCTGCGATTCCACTATCATAAATGTAGTGCCCGGATGTACCAAAGGTGCTGTCCAACGCTCCTTCGGCATCAACTTTACACACCCAACCTACATTGGAAAAGTTTATACTGGAATAGCCAACCACCATCAAACCTCCGTCTGGCATTACCACCATGCTTTTGAAAATATCAGAGTCTGTGCCATAGGCTAGAATGGAGTAGCCATTGAAACCGTAGTTCTCATCTACCTCGCCAAGTTCATCGAATTTCATGATTAAACCTCTTGTGGTTAGCATCCCTGGAGCAGCGGTCGATCCAACTATCATGATACTGCCATCACTCAATACCACAAGGGAATTGGCATAGTCCTGACCAGTATTAATGGTGTGAATAGCCATACCATCTCCACCACCAAATGTGTTGTCTAATGTCCCGTCGCTGTTGAGTCGAAGCAACATTATTTCCGTGTCATCAGCACTGTTGGAAACTGCTCCGCAGGCTAATATTTTGTCATCTGGAAGGATTACTCCATCGTAGATAAAGTCCGACTCCCCAGCATGGTCGTATTTGAAATATCCATCTGTGGCAAATGTTGAGTCAATAGCTCCATTGGGTTTAAGGCGAACAAGGCAAAGGTCAAAATTGAAAGTGCCTTCGCTCATAGTCATGCCGAATCCTATGATTTTTTGATCGCTTTGAACCCCAACGGCGTTGAGGTTGTCGTGCATAATTCCTGGCGATAATGAATGGAATCCGGTTGAATTGAATGTGTAATCCAACTGTCCGGCAGACTGCGCATAAGCAGTGAAGCATGAAATTCCAATTAGCAAAGTGAGATAGAGTGTCTTCATGGTTTTTTTTAGCAATGTAT
>JBDKJN010000149.1:0-3939 GCA_039796595.1 Bacteroidota bacterium | reverse complement strand
TAAACATGGATTGATTGATTTCTTGGCCAATCTGAAACGGGCAATTATCCATTGTAATGGCAACTTGAGCAGAGAGCGTCAAGCTGGAAATGAAAAAGCTTAAAAGAACTAGAATGTTTGTTTTCATGGTCGTCTATTATATGGAAAAAGGATTAAGGTTGGATTCACAAAACACATGTATTTACGAAGGTAGCGAAGTTTTCTACAATTCTGGTTTCGCTGACGAACATAAAAATGTAAGACGTCGAATGACCGGAGGATATTGGGATTTAGTGTTTCACTTGTTAGACCTATATGATAACTCAGTTTATGAAAATGAAGCATACAAGAAGCGCCATCCTTAGGAGGGATGGCGCTTTTGTTGAAATAAGTGCGTGATAGGGTAAAGTCGGTCTATGGACTCACCAAATTGATGGATACCTGAGCGTACCACGTGCCGTTCAATGTGTTTTCTTGAGCGTACGGTTGATCGCCTGTAAAGCCCCGGAAAAACTCCTTATCATCGGCATATCGATCCATGTCGAAGGCAAGGCCATGACGATATCCTGCCTGCACAGAGAGCCAGATGAATTTGTAAATGGACGTTTCCCAAATGGCTCTGACCCGCAATTCGCTTCTGCGCAATTCGAGATTCTCATTGGTTAATGATTTACGCAATACACGGTATGAATTCCCTTCCATTTCATACCCGAACAATAAGATGTTGCGTGGTGAAATAGTTTTGCGAACATGTACACGAGCCGGTGCGAGCATTTCAACACCCCACTTACGGTTTGGTGCTGTCCAATTGAGCAACATGACAGGAACATAATTGATTTCTCCGACACGATATGTTCGTGACAAACCGAAGCCGATCATTTTTCGATCGTGCTTCTTTTTACCATAGATAAGCGCAGCGCTGTATCGGGTATAACGGAGTGGGGTAACATTACTCGTTCCATAATCTCCATTGAGGTCTGCAGAAGCTTGAGCAACCAGGAATGATTTTTCATTGAATGGTTTAAATATGGTGGTAAGAAGGCCAGCAGTAGTTAGTCCATTCGCTGCAATCGATTGATGCAAGGGATGTGAAGGACCAGGTTGATTGGTGTACATTTGAGTACGAGCATAATTAAAACCCGCCTGCCAAACAATATTGGTTTTGGCAATGACTGGAATGTTTGCCATTACTCGCAATCCACTTGCTCCTGTAAAACTTCCTGTCGCCGGTTCCCAGGTAGTATTGTTTGAAGTGAAGCGGCCATAATCAATATCGAACGCGCCTTGGTAATCAAAACCTACGGAAATTAGTTTAGCTGGACTTAGGTCGAGCACCTTTGGCGTACAATATCTTTTGGCACCAGCATCTGCGAAGTCCAGATTTTCGTACATCGAAAAATCTTCCTCTTCAGCAGGTGGTAAAGTGTCGTTTTGGGTATAAACCGCAAATGGAATGATGAAACAAAATAGAAATACAGAGAGAGAGCGAATCATAGTGTGATGAGGAATTATTTCTTTACTTCAAGTCGCTTCCAAACATCGGTTCTGCCCAAAGCTTCTATACCGATGTAGCCTCGAATATCCAAGGTGTTGGCATCGGTCATCTTAATCACACATTTATAAGTGCTGCCATTTTCGGGATCGTAAATGGTGCCGTTCTCCCATTGACTACTTCCGGAGTAAGTAAAGTCTTTTAGCATACGGTAGCCTTTTAATGGCACATTGCGAACACTGGCGTCTGGGTTTTTGGCGTCGACTTTGGGTTGATTGGTTGCTGGATCATTGGGTTCTTTTAGCCACACGATTTTACCGTAGTACTTGTTGCCAATCTTTTCAATTTTTACACGCGCTTTACCATTACTAGGTTCCCAAACGCCTAGAAGGCGATCTGCTTCTGTGTCTTGATTAACGTAGAAAGTTGGAAAAGCGAATAGCGCTGATAGAAGAAGAATCGTTTTCATATTTTACTTTTTGTAAGTGATTTCAAATTCAAAATTGCCTGTATAACTTAAGTTGCCATCCAAATCACCTTCAAGATCTGCATCAAGGATGATAATCATGTCTTTTTGCTTGAAGTTGTCAGTGATTTCAGCTTCTGCGGCTGGCAAGATTTGTACCAAAGGGGAATTTTTCGGAACTGGATTCAGCACTCCCACTTTTTCCATCTTGGCATCAGCGGAGGTCAATTGCAATACAAAGTTGCGGATGTTATTGAATGCCAAACTATCCGTAGACCGAATTTCCGCCTTATTTAACTTGACGGATTCAATCTGATCAGCCTTAAATCCGGGAGCTAATTGGTTCAAGTCAATGATGTGATTGGCTTGCATGGTGTTGGGGCCATCAAACAAAGGGCCTTCAGCAGTAATTACTACATCTGTAATAGTGTATTTTTTAGTTTCTGTTTTTGTACATGATGCGAGCAATACCACAAGGGCAAGGAAAGGGAAAATTTTTTTCATAGTGTGAATATGTAATGCTGCTAAAATAGCAAAGAATGACGATATCGCTGAGTCATATACAAGATTAGGAGAAAACATCTGTCTCTTGCTCTATTCAGGCATTCGGCTAATAATTAATTATTCCCAGATTACAAATTAGGAATTGTCATTAAGCAATTCAGAATTGGAATAGAGTGCTAACGCGCAGTCTGGGTTAATAACCCGCTTGAGAGATGGTCTGCAGTGTATATTATAAAAACGAAAAATCCCGCGAAAGCGGGATTTCTGTGTCACCGTAGGGAGTCGAACCCCAAACCTTCGCATCCGTAGTGCGATGCTCTATCCAGTTGAGCTACGGTGACATTTGCCCTGAAAAGGGGTGCAAATATATGTTGTGAATATGGATTCCACAAAAAAATAAGAGAATCTGACACAAGTATTTGTTAATCAGCATGTTGCTATTTCTTTTTCAAGAGTTTGAGTTCACTGAAATCGAAGTCGGGATTTATCACCTCAATCCGCATTTCTTCAACTTCTCCCTTTGCGTTGACGACAAAACTAACCTTGCCGGGTGGCAACATCATTTTGGTAGTCCATCTCAGTTCAAAGGTGTCGTAATGCCAATGGCCTAAATCTCCTTTGAAAAGCGCGGTTGGTTTGAAATCGATTTTCAATTGGTCATTCTCCAAACGCACTTCAATGTCACCATACATAGTGCTGTGGTATGTGCCGGCATATTGGCTCAATGGTAAGCTCGGTGTAGTGTTTGCTTTGCGGGCAGCAGCATCTACTTCTTTTGACTTTTGGTCTCCTTCGATGTCGTCTTTTCGCATGTTCAAGAAGGTCATATACCAATTTTCCTGATGTGTAGGTTTCAAGAAGTGATCAAGCAAAGTAAAAGTCAACATAGAAGGCAATGAGTTGATATTGTTTGTCAAAATCACAAACGCCAGGTTCTCTTCTGGAACCAATACTGTTTTGCTAATCATGCCATCGTATCCTCCGCCATGGCTTACAACCTTGCGGCCTCCATATTCCATCAGTTCCCAACCTAATCCATATCCATTGAAATGCCGAGAAGGCATATGTTCTCGCTGCCATTTGCCAACTGTTTTTGGCGTGTTATTTTCCCACATCTCAAAAGTCCTAGCCTCTTTCCAATACGTGCGGCCATCCAAAGTTCCTTTGCCCAATTGCAACAACAACCAACGGCTCATTTCATCAACACTTGCATTGATGCTGCCGGCTGGTCCTACATTATCCCAATTCACCCAATCGATGGGTTGATTTACACCAGAGACTTCATTGTGTGGTGTGGCCTTGTTTGATGCAGGAGTAAAAGCGGTAATACTTGTGTTGGCCCTTAACATTCCTGCCGGACGCAAGATGTTTTGTTCAACAAATGCATCCCAAGTCATGCCACTTACAGCGGCAACGATTTCACCAGCTGCTATGAAGTGAATATTGTTGTATCCGTATCCCGCACGAAAACCGAACGATGGTTCGAGTTGACGGGATC
>JBDKJN010000148.1:0-4260 GCA_039796595.1 Bacteroidota bacterium | reverse complement strand
TGGCCTATTTTATCCGTAAAGAAAATTTCGTCGCCCCACTTGTTGAATACCCAAAACTTAAATTTATCTGGTTTAATGCCGCTAACAATTGGAATAAACACATCATTAATGCCGTCGCCGTCAGGAGTAAATGAATTCGGTACAAAAACCCCTAATACACTCTCCACTAAGATGTCCTGGCACAATGTGTCAATACAACCGTGCTCTGTGGTCGCTATCAGACAAATGGGATAAATACCCATATCGATTGGCTCACCAATATCATGGGTTGGGTTTCTGGCCACCGAGGTCGCGGTACCATAGAAATTCCACAAATATTCTTCAGCGCCCTGCGTCAGGTTAGTAAACTCAATGTTGTGTTCTAAAACCGTGACCGGTTGTGGATTCCATGTAAAGTCAATTTCTGGGTATCCATAGACCTCTATAGGTTCCTGCGCAGTATAAGAGGCCTCACAACCATCTTCCGTAGTAAGCGTCAGAGTTGGGTAAAAATCGCCAAAGCCTGGATATGTATAGGTAGTAGTATCGGCACATAAAGCCGACTCCGCTCCATTGCCAAAGGCCCATTCACAGTCAAAATTAATTCCAGGATTGATCAAAGAAAGGTCATAAAAATTCACCGTGATCGGATAACATCCGGCTAAAGTATCGGTTTCAAAATACACTTCTGGCGTGTCGTAGACATGCACAACTACAGTATCAATCTGCGGCTCACTGCAGTTGTCCGCAGCGATAGCGTAATAGGCCGTCTCATAAAATGGATGCACATCTATCGACGTTGAATTCGTTTCTAATGGCGCATTGTCATTGATCACTTCGTACCAATCCACCTGAATCAAACCATTGCCACCAGCCACGGCCGCATCTATGGCCAACGTGTCGTATTCGCAGAGATACAGTGTATCAGCGCCACCAGCCACAAGCAGGTCAATGCCCGGGAACAACGTGGCCTCAACCATTACGGTATCTGAATAACACCCCAATCCATCAATGGCAACACCATACAAGGTACTATCACTTTGGATGTTGAAGCAGAATGGGCTATCGGTATTTACGAAGCAGTTGGCCGTAAGTTCAGGACAATTGTACCACTCGACATCCGGTGCTCCGGTGCCTCCTGTTGGATTGGCTTCAAAACAAACTTGTTCATCATAACAGAACTGACCCGATGTCCAAGCTGGATTTAAATCAATATCCGATGAAATGGATTCAATCTCTATCACCTCGGTTGTTGAGCAAAATGCATTTGGATTTCCATCTACCTGAAAAACACTTGTAATAGTTACTGTGCATGGAGCAGTCAATCCCGTGAAAAGCGCCTCCACACCGAAAACAGTTTCGTTAATATTACATTCCATTGGGGCGCTAGAAATGTTGATCGAAGTGACGTTATCAAATACCTCGATGCTTCCCGTATCATAACTACACGTGGGCTGGGTCACGACTAAACTATCAATGAATTCTGGTTCTCTTTCCTCGATAATGATCTGGCCGGTAACCTCACATCCTATCGCATCATTGATCACATAGTCATAAGTGTCTGGGCACAAATTCTGTGTAAAGTCATCTGTTAATTCACTCGCAGGTCCGTAGGTGTATGGAGCAAAGCCCCCGATGATCTGTAGTTCAATCTCGCCATCGCATGCACCAAAACACAATTCTTCAGGAAAATCCTCATCAACAATAATCGTATCCCCAACGTATATCGTGTATTCTAAGCTGTCCACACAGACTGCCGTGGTATGTGTTTGACTCACTGTGACCTCAAAAGTTTCAGTTGTCGTGGGCTCAACATCAATAGAAGCCGCATTGAGGTTGCCGCTAGTGATGCTCGGGCTAGGATCCCATGCCCATGCATATCCCGGTCCGCTGTCCGCCGTTAATGTTGCCATACCACCAAAACAAATGGAGTCGGCAGAGGCAACAATTCCAAAACTTGGTGGAGCGAATACCGTCAAATCCATAGCGTCCAGTACTGTACAGCCTTGATTGTTGGCCACCACCGTATAGGTGTAGACGGTTGATGCTGCTGCCGAAGTTATATTAATCGTCGGCTGGGCAGTAAGACTACCTGTCATATCTGTTGTTGGGGTCCAACTATACGTTTGACCAGCAACCGCAGGCGTGCCAATGCTGATGTCAACACCAGAACAAACTTCCAAATCAGGACCCGCATCTGTAATTGGCAAACTAATTTCTGTCAGCGTCAAATCCAAATTCATTACTCCAACACAACCATTGCCGTCAATTATACTATCAATGCTGTATGTCCCTGGTTCATCAAAATTTAGTGCGTCACCAGCCCAGTTATTAGGAATTTCATTAACACCAACCGGCTCGGTTACAAATAAACTGAATGGCATTTCTCCGGTGTTGATGCTTTCAACGTGAACCGAGGTTCCCGCACAAAAACTTGTATCTGAAAGGGACCACGTTGCCGTAGGCAAATCATGCACAGTCAAAATAACTGGAGCAAAGTTCACTGTGCTAGCACAACCATTGGCATCAACAACAGAAACGATGTCATAAGCACCTTCCACTCCTGAGCAATAATTGTATGGCGTTGCTACATCGTACATTGTAACATTAGCACCAACGGGCACGTCTATCTCTACATCCCAAGGACCAGTACCGGCATTGAATGCAATGTCGAAACAGTGATCAATACCTTGACATGTTTCATCGGAACCACTCCACGTCGCTGTGGGCAATGGATTAATAATGACATTCACACTTCCGGCAACGGTACCCGTGCAGGCCAATGGCCCGCTAGTTAGGCTTTCCAACTCATAAATACCCGCCACGGTAACACACCATGAATAAGGCATGGCCGTTCCTGTTGGAATTTGCAGCGCTGGCAACTGATTAATACCGTCAATGCTATAAACAACGGTCCAAGGTCCATTTCCTGTCAGGTTTAGATCCAAGGTCACGCATTGGCCTTGACAAACGGTATTGTCCACTGTGCTCAAGGTCGCAGTTGGAGTGGCATACCAAATGGTCGGTTGCCCATTCGAAAAACTCACATTTGGAGCGGTAAGGTCTACGCATTCGCCATCCCCAAAATCATCACCCACTGCAGACACGATATAATACGTCGTGCCATAAGTCATTGTGCCTGCCGAGAAATTGAATTGTGGAGCCAAACAATTGGTTTGTACAACTGTTGCGATCGGACTGGCCGGATTTGTTACCAAAAGCCAAACCTGCTCATCGTTTCCATCCAAATATCCGTCGTTGTTATAGGTACCATTGGCTGCACCCGTATTGCAGAACTGTAATGTCGTGTTGGACATGGTGCCCGCCTCCGTCAAAACAGGACATGTATAAGGAGCCATGGTCATCAACACACTATTGCAATCATTGATGTCGCTAAATGTGAAATTTGCACCACTGCCAGTCGGAATAACTGCCGAGGTAAACACATTTCCAGCAAAAGATCCACCCACTCCACCTGGCAACTCATCATATGGAGCTTCTCCGCCGGTTATCGTGTATTCTAATGTATAGCTTGAAGCAATATTATCACAAATCGTATCTGGCGCGGCAACCTGAATAATGCCATTCACATTCACGCGAATCGTATCATTCAATGTGGTTGCACATTGCGGTGTGCCATCAAAGTAGATCGATGTGACCACATAATCCGTTGTAACGGTAGGACAAATGTTATAAGTAAACGGCACGGCAGGTGCGATGGCGCTGCCCTGCGAAACAAAACTTTCCGGAGCAGCATTGTCAGGAATTTGCTGTCAATTGACTGACCACAATCCAGTTTCGCACACCGTAATGGTCATTGTTGCACATTGACCTTGACAAAGCTCTAAGTCATCAATGGCATAATTACATAATGTCGGATAAGCAATAGCTTGAACCGTTGTGCACCCTGTAGCGGCAGGAATCGCGGCGCTCGTGCAATTGACATCCTCAACGGATGTGATACAATAGGTATAACTACCTGCGGTTGCAGGAGTAACATTCCACGTATACGGTGAGTTGGCAACAACAAAATCAGCCTGAGGAATACCATTCAGCGTGTAAGATACGGTCCACGGACCAACGCCTGTAAGCGTCAAAGTCATATCATCATTCCCGCCAACGCAAATTACACTACCACCTGTCAAAGTCGCGGTAGGACGGTCGTTGACAGTAACCGATAAGCCTCCATTGTTGGCGTCAGAGCTTGGGCAAGCAGGTAAGCCAGAATAATAAACGGCGTCAACGTCAAGAACCACACTGGCAGTAGGGGCTGGTGTAATC
>JBDKJN010000147.1:0-6187 GCA_039796595.1 Bacteroidota bacterium | reverse complement strand
CAAATTCCACTACAAAATCTGAGTTCAGAATTGTAGTCACAACATCATACCGTGTTTGCAACACACACAAAATCAAAAATAGAAACGACCTGTAGAACCTAGATTACATCTGCCCACCACTCCAATCAATAGGTATTTGGCCATTTGATTGCAAAAGAGCATTGGCCTTCAAAAAATGATCACATCCTAAAAAGCCTCTATGTGCCGACAATGGAGAGGGATGCGGGGCCACCAGCACACTGTGTTTCGTAACATCAATAAGCTTCTGTTTTGTTTGCGCCGGCGCGCCCCAAAGCATAAAGACGACGTGCTCGCAATGTGTCGAAATATATTCAATGCACAGATCTGTGAATTCCTCCCAACCCAAACTACGATGTGAGCCAGGTTGATCTTTGCGCACAGTGAGCCATGTATTCAATAAAAACACACCCTGTTTTGCCCAACCACTAAGATCATTAGACCAAGGCACTGGCGTTGTAGGATTACGTTTTAATTCTTTAAAGATATTTCGCAGCGATGGAGGCGCTGCCACTTGAGACTGCACTGAGAAGGCCAAGCCATGGGCCTGATTGGGCTGGTGATAAGGGTCTTGCCCAAGGATTACAATCTTAATTTTTTCTAATGGAGTTAATTCAAACGCACGAAAAATGTGGTTTACCGCGGGGTAACAAACGCCCTTACTATACTCAATTTGGATATTTTTCAACAACGCAGACCAGCCCGTAAGTTTCTCCGCCTGTGCAATAAAATCTCCCCAGCCAAACTCAATCATTTGATTTCTAATATCAAGAGTCGTGTCGGTCATATCTTTATACCAGGAATGGAATGTTTATTAAAATTATAATATACGTGAATTTGTCAATTTCCAATTACTATGCACGCCTTGTATTGGACATCTACCCTTTACACCATCGTATATTTGCCGCCACTTTTACCGAAGGTCCTAAACCTTGTGTGTGCATTCAGCTCAATAGTAACGCGCTGCAAAACTAATCAAAGCAATACATTGCTTAGGTTTTCGGAAACAACTAACCCATTTTTCATCGCCTAATATGACCTTGGAGCCCTTTGATCTTTTAGAAAAAAAGGAAGGTAAGAATTTATACGACTACCAAAGGGAAGCCTTGGAGAAAATATTTGAGCGCATAAAAGCGAGACCAGATAAATCCAACATTCTCTTTCAACTCCCCACTGGCGGTGGTAAAACCGTGATCTTTTCAGAGATTGCGAAAAGATTTATTCAGGAGACGGGTAAAAAAGTATTGATACTGACGCACCGTATCGAGTTGTTGGGACAAACATCCCGCCAATTGGATGATGTGGGTGTTCGCAATAAAGTTATTGTCAGTAAGGTCAAAGAATTGCCCGATGAGGAAGAATACACCTGTTTTGTAGCTATGGTCGAAACGCTCAACAATCGTCTTCGTGATGAAAAAGTTGAATTCGACAACCTTGGAATGGTCATCGTCGATGAGGCGCATTACAATAGTTTCCGCAAACTTTTCAAATGGTTTGAAGATCAGGTTATACTGGGAGTAACGGCCACACCGCTAAGCTCGAATGTAGAATTGCCATTGTATGAAAATTACAATGAGTTGATTATCGGCGAAAGCATATCGAGTTTGATCAGTAAAAGTTTTTTGGCGAAGGCTACCACATATAGTTATGACGTGAGCCTTCATTCCTTGAAAGTTGGCATCAATGGCGACTACACCGTTTCCAGTTCCGAAAAACTATATGGCAACTATTTCATGCAAGAGAAGCTCCTCTATGCTTATCAGCAAAAAGCCATGGGGACCAAAACTTTGATCTTCAACAACGGGATCAATACGAGTAAAATCGTGCATCAAATGTTTACGGAAGCTGGGTATGAAATAAAGCATCTCGACAATACGCATTCTGAGCAAGAACGAAAAGACATTCTGCATTGGTTCAAGACAAAGCCAGATGCCATCTTGTCTTCGGTTTCCATTTTGACAACGGGCTTTGACGAACCGACGGTTGAAACCATTATTTTAAATCGCGCTACCAAGTCATTAACCTTGTACCATCAAATGATTGGTCGTGGCTCGCGCATTATTCCCGGTAAATCCGAATTCAACGTAATCGATCTTGGAAATAATTCCAGACGTTTTGGGCTGTGGGAAGAAGAACTCGATTGGAACGACATATTCAAATATCCTGAGAAGTATATTCAAAGCATCGTCAGTGACGAGCAGATGGAAAGAGAGATGGTGTATGAAATGCCCGATGAAGTTCGTGAAATGTTTAAGAATTCACCGGTTATTGATTTCGACATACGCGAAGAATACACGATGTGCATGAAAAACGGCGGACGTACCAAAGATGTTTTGGATAAATCCATCCGTCAGCATACGGAAATCATCATTGAAAACGCCACCGATCTGTACAACGCGATAGACCTTATCAAAACCCTCGAACCAGACATAAAAAGCCGTGTAAAACATTACAGTTACTGCATTTCACGTAGCACTGAAAGTTATTTGGTATGGTTGCGAGATGAATACACAAGGAAACTTCAATTGGCCGTGCGCGCAAACTACATGTGATTTCGCCCTTATCCGCCCAATTGCTAAGCTGCACTGATCCTATTTCTCCCTTTTTTTTTAACGATGAATGGACAAAAGTTCAATGTCATCGTCTGGTCCGTTCGGTTTTGGCACATCGTTTACGCACAAGCTAGAACCTTGAAAACGAGTATGTTTTAGCCAAAAAAAAATCAATTTTTGATATAATCCCCTTGCAGCAATTATGAACTTATGAACAAATACAATAATTTCAATTCACTGAAGTTGAAGACATTAAACACGAGTGTTGCGCCGTGTTTTAGCTATGAACTATCTTCGCATTGAAATCAGAATTTAGCAAGGAGGAAAAACATGAAGATCAAAACTGACAATATTTTTAAGGTCATCGAATTAGACATTCAAGTTGACCAGGCATATAAGTCATTATTAGACGGCCAATTGTTGGCGAAGCTTATCGGCAAAAAAATGGAAATCGACCCGAAGGTTGGTGGCATCTATTCGGGATGGGACAAAAAGAGTCACGGTTTTTTCACGTACATGGACAAAAATCGCCGTTTCGCAATGACCTGGTCACATACCGAGTTTCCAGAAGGACAATTTAGCACGGTGATTTTTGATTTTGAAAGCACCGAAAATGGTTGTCGCATCAGCTTTAACCATATTGGAGTTCCAGAAGAAGATGCAGGTTGGTTGACCGAAACATGGAAAAATGATTATTGGACACCAATTCAAGAGCATTTTGCCGTGAACGCTGCGGTCAAGGCTTAAGCCATTACGATAGCATAAAAATATTATTTACCATTTTAGGGCTGGTTGAGGCGTCAAGCTAAAATCAGCCCATTCTTTTTTCTGCCATTGCATCCAGGCCGCCACACCAATCATCGCAGCATTGTCAGTGCAATATTCAAATGCAGGAATAAAAGCGGGTATATTCTGTTTTTGCCCCAAATCTAAAAAACGCCGTCTCAATTCTTTATTGGCTGAAACTCCTCCGGCTAAAGCAATGCTTTTAACCTGGTGCTCTTCAATTGCATCGACCAATACAAGCAATAAATAATCTACAATCGCCTTCCGATAGGAGGCACAAATATGCATTTTCTCGCGTTCAACGAATTGATTATCGGACTTCATTTGGTCTCGCAAGAAGTAAAGCAAACTTGTTTTTAATCCACTAAAACTATAGTTAAGCCCGTTTCGCTTGGGCTTGGCAAAAGTAAATTTCGCAGCGTCACCTTCCTCAGCCAATCGGTCGACCTGTGGGCCTCCTGGGTAAGGTAGCCCAAGAACTTTGGCCGCCTTGTCAAAAGCTTCGCCAGCAGCGTCATCAATCGTAGATCCGATAATTTTCATATCCCAGTTTTGGTTGACCAAAACCAATTGGGTGTGGCCACCACTCACCGTCAGACATAACATCGGAAGATCAGGCACCTGCGTTGTTTCGTCTTGACGAATAAAATGCGCCAAAATATGTGCTTTCATATGGTTCACCCCGATAAATGGAATCTGCAGAGCCATGGAAAGGCTTTTTGCAAAAGAAACCCCAACATGAAGCGACCCCATCAAACCAGGACCTTGTGTAACACCAATAGCATCCAAATCTTCTAATTCAATCCCTGCTCGCTGCAGAGCCTCATGTACGACCGGTACTATATTGCTCTGATGCGCTCGACTAGCCAATTCAGGCACCACACCACCGTATTGTTGATGTACTTCCTGAGTTGCAATAACATTGCTCAGTACACGATCGCCACGCATGATTGCAGCCGACGTTTCATCGCAGCTTGATTCAATGGCCAATATGTGTGCGTCTTGAGCGTAGTTTACCATACGTTTCCAATGGAATTCGAATACAAAGAACGGACAACAAGTTTGATAACCATGCGGTCTATTCAAAAAAGCACACTGAAATAAGCTTTGGCCAGTGTCGGCTTGTATATACCTCTGAAAATCCCAATGACTACCCTTAAATGAAAAAAAATGTGGAATGAATCAAAATTCGCCTTACACTTGCAGCGCTCATTCGAGCAAGATGTCATTCGCAGGACACCTCCTCCGTCTAAACATCTGATTTTCCTCAGTATATCAAACAAGAAATTTCCTTCGCTCAGATACGCGATTTTCCAATATGTATAATTTATTGCAATTGAACGCCATGAAAGTGGCAGAACTCAAGGAGTTAGCTGAAAACATGCAAATAGCTAACGCGGATAAGCTCAAAAAACAAGACTTGGTCTATAAAATCATGGACGAACAAGCCTTGCGTAACGACACTGCCAATTCATCCGAATCTCCAGCGGATGTAGCCTCGGAAGTACAAGAAAACAGCGGCGATCAAAAACCACGTAAGAAGAGAGAACGGGTTAAAAAAGATCAAGAGGAAGAGACAAATTCAGAGGATTCGGCCAAAAGCGAGCAAATATTGGCAGATCTTTTCACTACCTCAAAACCGAGTAATGAAGAGACCACTGAAGCGAAGGAAGAAATCGCTCCCAAAGGCAACAATGAGCTGTCGGCGCCACGTCAAGAACGCCAACACCAGCACCAACATCAGCAGCACCAGCAACAACGCGGCGACCAACCACGTCAGCATCAGCAAAACAATGGAGGCAATCAAGGTGGACAGCAAGGTGGTCAACAAGGAGGACAGCAAAATGACCGTTTTCAAAAACGCAACCATCAAGGCCAGCAACATGCACAAGGCCAGCATGGTCAGCAAGGTGGGCAAAACAATCCAAATCAAGGACAACAAGGTCAACCCAACAATAACAACTCGAATATCATTCGTCCAGATCGCAACAAACGTGGTCAGGCCGATGAGCATGGATATAACTTTGATGGCGTAATTCAATCCGAAGGGGTATTGGAAATTATGCCCGATGGATTTGGATTCTTGCGTTCAGCAGACTTCAATTACCTCAACTCTCCGGATGATGTTTATGTGAGTCAACAGCAGATTAAATTGCACGGTTTGCTCACTGGAGATACCGTACGAGGTTTAATTCGCCCACCCCGTGAAGGTGAAAAATACTTCCCACTTTTTAAAGTAGAAACTATCAATGGTCGTGATCCAAATGTTGTTCGTGACCGTGTACCTTTTAAATTTTTGACTCCGCTTTTCCCCTATGAGCGTTTCAAAATTGGTGACAACAGCAATAATGTTTCCGTGAGAATCATGGATTTGTTTGCCCCCATTGGTAAGGGACAACGTGGCATGCTGGTTTCTCAACCAAAGACAGGTAAAACAACCTTATTAAAGGACATTGCCAACGCAATTGCAAAGAATAATCCTGAAACCTATTTGATCGTTTTGTTGATTGACGAACGTCCTGAAGAGGTGACCGATATGAAGCGAAGCGTAAATGCGGAAGTAATTGCTTCAACTTTTGATGAACCTGCCGAGCGCCATGTGAAAATTGCTAATATCGTTTTGGAAAAAGCAAAACGCATGGTCGAATGCGGACACGATGTTTGTATCCTCCTCGACTCTATCACGCGTTTGGCTCGCGCATACAATACGGTGGCACCAAGCAGTGGTAAAGTATTGAGCGGTGGTGTTGAAGCCAACGCATTGGAAAAACCAAAACGTTTCTTTGGGGCAGCACGAAAAATTGAAAACGGTGGTTCATTATCCATAATCG
>JBDKJN010000146.1:0-4420 GCA_039796595.1 Bacteroidota bacterium | reverse complement strand
TACATTGAGATAGTCAATAAAATCATCGAATTCCGTATTGTTTAATTCTATTATTCCATAGTCCACATAATGATAAAACAACGACTTTAGAAGTTCTCTTTTGCGGTCAGCATTTTCCATCTCAGCCACCTTGCGGATACTTTGTTCTTTTTGACTGAATTGCTGATACAAGAATGTTATGGGGCTTGCAGCTGCGTTTAGTCCACTCAATTGATAGTCATCTTCATCATACCCTAAACTCGCGATGTCCTTCTGGATTTGTTCCAAGTCTTTCGGCGCTATGATTTCCACTGTAGGTACTTTATATACACGAACATCAAGATATATCTTAACCTTGTAACTACTAGCTACTGCGCTGTCCGCAAGTACAATGTTTCGCGAATAAAATCCCAACGAAGTCACTGAAATCGTGTCCGATTTCAGGCAACGTATACTAAATGTGCCATTGCTTTTACCAAATGAGCCATTCTTGGTCCTTTGATTCACTACTATGATGTTGGAAATTGGTTGATCCTGTTCGTCAAAAACCAATCCATCCAAATGCACCCATAAGGAGTCCTGTGCCTGAGCATTGATCATTCCCAGACATAGAAAGACAATAAAAAAGAGTTTAACCAGAATCGTTTTTTTCACATTCATGCTCTACAAAAGTAAGCTCAACTGATCTATTTTCCTAGGTCAAGTTGAATGTATGCTCATCCAAAACAACCTATCACTTTTCAACCCTGAAGACGCTCGAATAAAGATTAAGTTACTGTTCACTTCTCAAGGGTGTTCGATTGCTCGTAAATTCGTGCCATGAATGCAATGCAAGCAAAAAAGGACGCGTTTGAGCGCTTGGTCATAATAATGGATGAATTGCGTGCGGGTTGTCCATGGGATAAAAAACAAACCCTGGAAAGTCTGCGACATTTGACGATCGAAGAAGTTTATGAACTGGGAGATGCCATTCTCAAAGGTGATATGGAGGAGCTAAAAAAAGAAATTGGCGATATCCTTCTCCACATGGTATTTTATGCAAAAATTGCTTCTGAAACACACCATTTTGATATTGCGGACAGTCTGAATGCCATATGCGATAAGCTGATCAGCCGTCATCCTCATATTTATGGCGACGTAAAAGTTGAAGACGAAGAGGAAGTCAAGGCCAATTGGGAAAAACTCAAATTAAAAGAGGGCAAAAAAAGCGTTTTGGAGGGTGTACCACAATCCCTACCGGCTATGGTAAAAGCACAACGTATTCAAGACAAGGCGCGTGGCGTAGGTTTCGATTGGGAGCTTCCAGAACAAGTATGGGAAAAAGTCGAAGAAGAGTTGCGCGAATTCAAACACGAAGCCGACCATCAAACTTCCAAAATGGAAGATGAATTCGGGGACCTGTTGTTTTCGCTGGTCAATTATGCTCGTTTCAAAGGCATCAATCCAGAAGACGCTTTGGAAAAAACCAATCGCAAATTCATCCGTAGATTCCAATATCTTGAAACCGAAAGCGCCAAAGACGGCAAATCAATGGACCAAATGAGTCTGAGCGAAATGGACGAATATTGGAACAAAGCCAAAAAACTGGAAAACTAAAAAATAACTACATTTGTGATGTAATCCATTTGAAATGAAAAAAATATCATACTTCCTATTTATCTCCATGGCCATGGGCGGCTGTGATCACAGCAACCACAACCACAATGCTCCTGCAGATCCCAATGCAATAGAATTTTATGGCGAAAAATTTGACACCACTGGCGCCATTCCTCAGATGCAAATGGTAGGTGCCTACCAAGGGAATGACACTCTACCTGTAAAATTCAAAGCCAGCATCGTAGAAACATGTACTAAAGCAGGCTGTTGGATGACCATCGCCAACAATTCACAATACCCCATGTATGTATTCATGAAGGATCACGCCTTTGGAGTGCCTTTGGAAGGATGCAAGAATTTAAGTTGTATTGTGAATGGTGTAGTTCATCGAGACACACTTTCTGTAAAAATGCTTAAACATCTTGCAGAAGATGCTAATAAGTCCCAAGCAGAAATTGATGCTATCACTGAGCCTATTCCGTGTTTATCGGTTACCGCTTCTGGAGTAGCCATCAAAGGTTTTGAAGAACATTTTGCTGGTGACGGGCATGAGAACTGCAATCATAGTCACTAATCAAAAAATCAATATTGAAAAAGGCTGTCCAAATGGACAGCCTTTTTTGTATTTTGAATTCGATTCTAAGAACTGATTAGCATCTACCAAATTTATTTGGCCAAATTAGCCGCTAAGAATTTTTCCATCGCCATATAAAATTCAAAGCGATTCGCTTCTTTGTCGAAACCATGTCCTTCATCTGACTTTACCATATAATCAACTTTCACCCCTGCATTGCGAAGCGCTTCGACCATTTGATCGGACTCACGTATATTAACGCGTGGATCATTGGCACCCTGAGCAATAAACACAGGTGATTTGATCAAATTGGCCTTTAATGCCGGTGAATATGCTTCAAGCATGGCCCTATCCGTCTCCGGATCACCAACCATCTTATACATCATTTCGCGATACGCTTCCCAGTACGGCGGAATAGTTTCCATGAATGTAAGCAAATTGCTAACTCCAACATAGTCGATACCACACGCATATAGATCGGGTGTATAAGTCAATCCGGCTAGTGTAGCATAACCTCCATAACTCGCACCATAAATCGCAATCCGCTTTGGATCGGCAATTCCTGCATTGATTAAACTGCGAACGCCCTCTGTTATATCACGTTGCATGGCTTGACCCCATTGTTTGAATCCTTGTTGCCATAATTTTTTACCATACCCTGTGCTACCACGGAAGTTCACTTGAAAAACAGCATAACCTCTACTTGCTAAAAACTGAACTTCAGGATTGAATCCACGCTGATCACGTGCCCAAGGTCCACCATGTGGATTGACTACTAAAGGCAAGTTCTTTTTATTGCCCGTTTTCGGATAAGTGATATAACCATGTAATTTCACTCCATCAGAAGTTGTGAAGGTATAAGGTTCCATAGTACACATTTGGTCCGCTTGTAACCATGGTGCTATATCAGCTAATTTCACGAGTAAATCGTTGGATGCATTGTAAAAATGATACGAACCGCGGTTAACATCACTCGATACCTTGATGATCATTTTCTTTTCGTCATCGCTCATTGAAATAATGCGCACCTCGTCATCACCAAATCGCTTCTTAAGCGTTGCAAAAGTACTTTTCATAGGTTCGTGAATATATTCCTGCTGCTGATAATCGCTGGTATAACCAACGTAAAGCAATTCACGATTCACCTTAGATTGTACCAAATAATCAACGTCATATTCTGCATTCTCGTAAATGATATCGAATACCTTCTTGCGGTCTAAATCATATAAAATAACGATCGATTTGTCGCGGTCAACATTTGAAATACAATAAATTAAATTGCCACGTTTCGACATAAAGAATGGTACAAAAGTATCGGTAAAGGGCACCGTGGCACCATTCTGCCATCCGTATGCTTCGTAGGAGGTCGTGTACATTAGATGAGTTTGTGTTCCTTCTGTTCGAACCGCAGCGCGCAACTGATCATTATCATCAAATACCCAATTTGAATATCCACCGAGATTGGTATGTACCAGGTCCTTTGTACCATCATTCACGTTTACACGGTAAACATCAAAATCCGTTTGATTCCGTTCATTCGTCTCTATAAATAAGATATGATCTTCTAAAGCTGACTTCTTAATCACTGAGGCTACTACCCCAGTCTCTGGTGTAAGAGGAAATTGTTTTCCACCCGTATAATGACATGAATAAAGAACGTCATTTTCATCGCCACCGTTGTCCTTGGTATACACCAACCATTCGGCGTTCACCCACATAAAGTCTTTTATACTTTCTCCTTTGAATGTTGTAATGGCTTGACCGTTCGCAGTAGTTCCTTCAGCAACAAATAGATTTAACGTGGATGACACAGTTGCCAAATAGGCAATTTTTGAGCCGTCAGGACTGACCTTAAAGGATGTTTTTTCCGGATTCCGAAAGAACAACTCCAATGGAATTTCCGAATTCTTTGAAGTAACTGTGTTTGCAGCAGCTTGACCTTTTTTCTGACCATTCGCATCACCAACACAAAAACACAATAAAGCCACAAAGGCTAAAACAAGTCTATTTTGAAACATAGTTATTTTTTTAGGCGAAAATACTAAACAATCAATGTCTTAACAATCATGCCAAATCGCGGAAAACCGGAATTCACAAAGTATTAACTGCCCTCGCCTTCATTTTGACTTGCCTTGATGCATTTGGTTCAAGCTCGTCCAATAATTTACATATTTCTACACTTTTCTGAAATACCCCCCCCCTAAAAAAGGCATCATATTCAAAAATTTTACTATTTTTTTGGATGCACCCCCCCAAATCTGATACCTTTGT
>JBDKJN010000145.1:0-4600 GCA_039796595.1 Bacteroidota bacterium | reverse complement strand
AAGTCCATGTGCTATCCTCTTTAACGCGCTTCATGAACAAGTCTGGAATCCATAGCGCATAGAACAAATCGCGTGCGCGAGCTTCTTCTTTACCGTGATTTTTCTTCAGATCAAGGAAGTCGTACACGTCAGCGTGCCATGGTTCGAGATAAATTGCAAAAGAACCTTTGCGCTTTCCACCACCTTGATCGACATAACGCGCAGTGTCGTTGAATACCTTCAACATTGGAACGATCCCGTTGCTGGTACCATTGGTTCCTTTGATATATGAGCCTTTCGCACGCACATCGTGAATGCTAAGACCCACACCACCTGCACTTTGAGAAATCAAAGCCGTTTGCTTGAGGGTGTTATAAATTCCTTCGATGCTATCGCTTTGCATTTGCAAGAGGAAGCATGAGCTCATCTGTGGTTTTGGTGTACCTGCATTGAATAGTGTTGGAGTAGCGTGTGTAAACCAACCTTCGCTCAACATGTTATAAGTCTTGATTACTTCAGCGATATTGCCTTTGTGGATACCCACTGCAACACGCATGAACAAATGTTGTGGACGCTCTGCTACTTTGCCATTCAGTTTGAGCAAATAGCTACGTTCAAGCGTTTTGAATCCGAAGTAGTCAAAATTAAAATCGCGATCGTAGATAATCGTGCTATCCAAAGTTGGCGCATTATCCGTCACAATCTGAAATACATCTTCCGCCAATAGGCCGGCATTTGCACCAGTTTTAGGGTCGATGTAATAATATAGATCAGACATCACTTGCGAGAACGACTTCTTTGTGTTCTTGTGCAAATTACTCACCGCGATACGTGATGCTAGTTGAGCGTAATCTGGGTGTGTTGTAGTATTGGTTGCCGCGATTTCTGCTGCTAGGTTGTCAAGCTCGCTAGTGGTCACGCCATCGTAAACACCTTCGATGACTTTCATCGCGATTTTTACTGAATCGACGATTGGATTAAGACCGTAACACAGCTTTGCAATACGTGCAGTGATTTTGTCGAATTTGACACTCTCTTTGTGACCGTCTCTCTTGATTACATACATAATCTAATGGGGTGTTAATGCTTTGGTAGTTGTGGTTGTTTAGGGGGGAGCAAAATCCAACTGACGGATGCTCCGGTCGCTATCAGTGGTTGGTTTGGTTAAGGTAGCGTTAGAGGTTAAAACCCTGACGCGTAATTCAACAGGTTATTAAACACGCCCTGTTATTACACAAAGTGAATACCTTCAAAATCGCTATGCAATAAAAAGCATTAGTAGGTGCTTTTTCAAAATTATCGTCGATGATGTTTTTAAGAAAATATTGACATTTGTAAACAATCGAATTCATACAAAAAGATGATTGCAATTCGACAAACATCACCGTCTTCACAATGTCTATACCGAAAAAAAAGAGGACCTTTTACAAAGCCCTCATTCATTTTTCAGGATTTGATAGTGGCTTAAAAATCTTCTTCTAACGTAAACACTTGTTTGTCTTTATCTGCCATCACCCCAGCTTTTTGATAATCACCAACTCTCTTTTCGAAGAAGTTGGTTTTTCCTTGCAGGGAGATCATTTCCATAAAGTCAAACGGATTGGGTTTGTTGTAAATCTTATCGTTGCCCAATTCCGCCAATAATCGGTCGGCCACAAATTCAATGTACTGTGTCATGAGGTCGGCGTTCATACCGATCAACTTCACGGGCAGTGCATCAGTTACAAATTCTTTTTCAATTTCAACGGCATCTGCAATGATTTCGCGGATACGCTCTTTTGGCAATTTATTTACCATGTGTTTGTCGTACAACAAACACGCAAAATCGCAATGCAAACCTTCGTCTCGGCTTATCAACTCGTTACTAAAACTAAGACCGGGCATAAGGCCGCGTTTCTTCAGCCAAAAAATACTGCAGAATGAACCGCTAAAGAAGATACCCTCAACTGCTGCGAATGCCACCAAACGTTCAGCGAAATTGCCATTCTTGATCCACCGCAATGCCCAATCCGCCTTTTTCTTTACACAGTCCAGATTCTCTATCGCTTTGAAGAGATAGTTTTTCTCAGCTGTATCCTTAATATAGGTATCGATCAGCAAACTGTAGGTTTCGCTGTGAATGTTCTCCATCATGATTTGGAAGCCGTAGAAAAACTTAGCCTCGGTATATTGTACTTCACGTACAAAATTCTCCGCCAAGTTCTCATTGACAATCCCATCACTCGCTGCAAAAAACGCCAATACATGTTTGATGAAATGACGCTCGTCATTATTAAGCTTATTGTTCCAATCGACCATGTCCGCTTCCAAATCAATTTCTTCAGCAGTCCAAAAGTTGGCCTGGCTCTTTTTATAGAAATGCCAGATGTCATGGTGCTCGATAGGAAACAACACGAAACGGTTGGGATTTTCGGTCAAAATAGGCTCATTGTTCATCATAACGCTTGTCTCGTTTTTGTGCTTATAAAGATAATCCTTTTGTTGGTACAACTGCTAATCAAAACGCTAAACGCTACCGACTTATTCTTCAGGTTGACTTATCCTCGCAAACTTTGCAAAAACTCATCATTTCAAACCAAAAAAACCAGCAAAATCAATGCTTTCGACTGCTTCGTTGTACTTCTTCAAAGATTCATCAAACCCTTTTCGAAACAAAGCAGAAAGGATTAACATCGCTCAATACTTTTTAACATGACAACGATCAGTCACTTAAATGCCCCACAATCAACATGATTGACCAATTTAACACCTCGGCGGGGTCATTTTGACGCATTTGTGACCGTGAATGAATTGTGAATTATTCCCCTAAATCTCCTCTTGATTTGAGACCGAAATTGTTTTAAGACAGCGAAATTGAAGGATTTACTTATAGGACTCGGCGCAATCAAAATATGCCAAAACCACAGGTCAAACCATTGACTAAACAACCAAGAACTATCAAAACGCAACTTTGACTTTTACTGAAGCCCATATTGATCTATCAAATAGATCAAAGCAGCCATAGATGCCGCACCCAACTCCAATTCTCGTCTGTTGACCTGCTCAAAAACGTCGTTATTGCTATGGTGGTAATCGAAATAGCGCTGTGTGTCAACCGAAAGACCAAACAAGCCAATTCGGTCATCGCGCAGTGGTCGGATATCCACTCCACTTCCCCCTCTTCTATACAAATGCAATCCATAAGGTTCGAGCAGTGGCTTCCAACTCACGAATCGCTCAAAATGCTGATCATTTAATTCACAATTGAATCCGCGCGGAGTAAATCCTCCACCATCGCTTTCCAATGCCGCCAAATGAACCAATCCTGCCTTCTTGCATTCGGAAGCATAGGTTTCGCCGCCGTCGTTCCCAAATTCTTCGTTGATAAATAAGACAATTCGAATCGTACGTTTGGGCTTGTACCCGATGGCTTTAAGTGTTCGCAACACCTGAATGCTCTGTACGATTCCCGCACCGTCATCATGTGCTCCTTCACCAATATCCCATGAGTCGAGGTGCCCACCGATAGTGATGTATTCATCCGGAAATTCAGATCCACGCCATTCGGCTACCACGTTGTACTGCGTTTTGCGTGGAAACGCCTCACAATGAAGATGCAATTTGAACTTCAAATGAGCATCACTTTTTATGGCTTCGCTCAAAGCCGCCGAAGCCTTAGCGCTCAGCGCCGCCGCCGGTATTTTCGGCAAACTATCGTTGTATTGGGTAGCACCTGTATGCGCATAATCATCACCTGACAATGTGAGGCTTCGGATTAAACAGGCAACTGCACCAAATCTGGCAGCTTCGGCGGGACCCTGACCCCGAATGGCATAACCGCCACCGTAAGCCGCACCTGTATTGATCAACATAGGATCTAAACTCTTATTGAAGAATACAATTTTCCCTTCAACTGCTGCCCTGCCAAGTGACTTTAATTCGTCCAAAGATTTAACCTCAATGACCTCAGCCTCGATTGGTTTTTCGCTACCTACTGATCCTCCCAATGCCACCAGACTTGGGAACACCTCATGCTGCATGCCATCTGTGCGGAAATAATATGTGGCTTGTTCACGAGCTCCCCTGGTCCAATGTGGCACTTCAACAGGCATTAGAAATACGCGATCCGGTCCAATGGTTTGAAGAACACGTTGGCCCCACAATATGGCCTTATCTGCCGCTTCACTGCCCGCCAAACGGTGCCCAACCTGTTTACACAAATGCCGTAAATCTTCGTAACACGTTGCTTCTGTCAAGGTATGCGCATAAATATTCGCGATGGCTACAGAATCTGCTGATTGCCCTCGGCAAATTATGCCCACCACAAGAAGAACACTTCCTAATAAAATTCGCATAGCCTTAAATCATAAATGAACCATTATTGATATCAATGCCCTGGCCTGTTAATGAAACTTGTTGACCAGAAAACAAAAAGGCTACCATTGCCGCAATTTCAGAAGGTTGCGACATTTTGCCCGTTGGCACAAAACCCATTTGCTCCTTATAGGTTTCATCATAGCTGCGATCCGAAAAATCCGCGATCTTTTGAATACCCGCTCGTGCCATATCTGTTTCCACCCATCCCGGGCAAATGGCATTGACTAAAACACCATTGCTCGCATGTTCTACGGCCAAAGACTTT
>JBDKJN010000144.1:0-2976 GCA_039796595.1 Bacteroidota bacterium | reverse complement strand
GGCTTCTGTTGGTAACGCACCTGGCGTTATGGTATCGTTGTCATAATAATAGTCATACGGATTCTCATTGATCGACTCTAAAGTGACACCTCCCACACCGGATTTACCCACTCGGTTTTTGCAAGCATCTGGCACAATAAAGTCTCCTTTGGATATTTCTATGCGAGAATCGGCATATACTTTTTTCATGTAATAGCCATAGATAGGTAATCCTGTGTTGGCACCTTGACCAGTAGCAGTGCTGGTGAAACGAACTGTTGGATCTTGTGCGCCTACCCAAACACCGGTTACGAGGTCTGGAGTCAATCCCATAAACCAACCATCCGTATTGTTTTGTGTAGTGCCGGTTTTTCCCGCAGTCGGGTAGGTGATACCTCCATACGGCTTGCCTGGATTGCGCAAACGAACACCGGTACCTGATCCGCAGGAACCATCTACAACGGCTTTCATCATCGTCACCATATCGTACGCCACACAGGGATCCAAGGCTTGATCCACCGTTGGTTCTGGTTCGTAAATGGCTGTTCCGTTTTTGTCTTCGATGCGCAATACAAACGTTGGTTCAATGTAAACACCTTGATTGACAAATGCGCCCATGGCACCAACCATTTGAAACAATGGAATATTTGCAGCACCAAGTGACAGTGGGCCTACAGGATCCAAATGTTCTTTGATACCTAAACGGCGGGCCAGACTGATGATATTGTCGATGCCATATTGCTGAGCCATACGAGCACTTACTGTATTTACCGAGTTGGCCAAAGCACAACGCATGGAGTATGAACCATATCCTCCTCCGCTGTTTTTCGGACTCCATCCACCCCAGGTGATGGCAGATCCATCTACAATATCTGTAGGGCTTTTGCCCATCCGCAATGCTGTGCTGTAAACGATAGGTTTGAAAGTAGATCCAACCTGACGTTTACTTTGATAGACGTTGTCAAATTTGAAGTTTTTGAAATCGATACCACCCACCCAGGCTTTAACGTGTCCGCTGCGTGGATCAATAGACATAACTGCTGCGTGTAAAATGGCTTTGTTGTATTTGATACTATCCAATGGTGACAGCATAGTGTCTTTCATACCCGCATGGGTATACACTTTCATCTTCACCGCCTTATTGAATTCTGCCACGATTTCTTCTTTGGTCAATTTATTCCATTTGTGGTCGCAGCCTTGGTGTCCGCCTACTTCGTTGCAACAATGGAAAATCGCTTTTCCGTTGTCGTCTTGTTTTTCTTCGATGTACGCAGCAGGGCGTTTGCAATCAGGACAGAGTTTACCCGTGGCGATTTTACTACGTTCACTTTCGTTGATCGCAATCTGTAAAATAGCGTCGCGGTCTTCGGGGCGAATGCCATTGTAGAAAGGGTAATTTTCTTTTTTTCGACGATTGACATCACGTGTCAACGCGGGTTGTAATTCTTTGCTCAGGTGTTCCTCAACGGCCCACTCGGCGTGACTTTGCATCTTGCTGTCCAAGGTGGTATACACCTTGAGTCCATCGCTGTAGATGTCGTAGCGGGAGCCATCGGCTTTGGCATATTTGTATTCGCCATTGTCTTTCTTTTCGCTGAGAATTTCTTCCAGTTTACCTCTTAACACCTCGCGGAAATAGGGCGCTAATCCCTCGTCGTGACTCATGCGTTGAAAGTCCAAGTCAAGTGGCAATTGACGAATGCTGTCGTATTGCGATTGTGATAAATAGTCGTATCGTACCAATTGGCTTAGCACAACCTCGCGGCGTTGAATGCAGGTGTCGGCACGTTCAGGGCGAAGAGGATTAAATAACGATGAGTTTTTTAGCATACCCACCAAAAGAGCACCCTGATGTACTTCCAGAGAATCAGGCGTGGTGTTGAAATAGATCTGAGCCGCCGATTTAATACCTACAGCTTGATGTCCGAAATCGTATTGATTGAGGTACAGCGCGATGATTTCGTCCTTCGTGTAGAGGCGTTCAATTCGGCACGCAATGATCCATTCGCGAATTTTTTGCCAGACCCTTTTTATTTTCCCACCTCGACGTTCCTGATTGGTGAACTGCATTTTCGCCAGCTGCTGCGTAATGGTGCTGGCGCCGCCGTCTTGTCCGGCTTTTGCAACAGCGCGCATTAGTCCTCTGTAGTCTACTCCGCTATGTTCTCTGAAGCGTACGTCTTCTGTGCACAGTAGGGCATCGATGAGGTGTTGAGGCAATTCGCTGTATTTGATGTCGGCGCGATTCTCTTTGTAATACGCTCCAAGAATTTTGCTGTCGGCGCTAATCACTTGCGTAGCGAGATTGATGCGCGGATTGGCCAGTGTTTCAACGTCAGGCAAACCGCTCAGAAGAGCAATGATGAGCACAAGAAAGATGCAGGCTAGGGGCGCCAGAGCGATGATCCATGTGCGACGAAGATAATTGGGGGAGCTTTTTTTGGCCATTTTGGCTAGTAAATTTTTGCGATGAAACGAATACAACCTACAAATAGTGTGTGAGCGCGGGTGATTCAAAAATCGAAAAGGCTTGCACCATTAAGGCCCTCAAATGTAATTCCCTGCAGGCAGGACAGGAAGAAATTGTGGTGGTGATTTCAAACTTAAGTTGTTAAAATCGAACTTTTTTAGGGATGCTAGAAACCAATTTTCCCGATGTGAAGGATTTTGAAAATCAATATGCTATATCCTGTAGTAAGTCGCTGGAAATGCAATATTTAGCAATTTTGTTTAATGTTTTGTACAAATGATTAAACAACCTATCTTTGCGACTGTTAGTCTTGCCTCAGTAACACTTTTTATTATGAAACTTTTAAGATCTTTAATTTTCACATTATCAGCCTTTTTGAGCATTTCAATGAGTGCCCAAACCTATGGTTGCTTAGATCCACTGGCCAACAATTACGATCCTTTGGCTACCGTGGACAATGGTTATTGTTGCTACGAGAACTATCTGACAATTGAAGCGTCGGATAATGTGTTGACGGTGGAGTTTAT
>JBDKJN010000143.1:0-3464 GCA_039796595.1 Bacteroidota bacterium | reverse complement strand
GTTGATTTCTGTAATCATCTTTAGGTTTTCCGATGAATTGCGTAAGATCCCTCTCTACGATCGGGATGACGAGGTTTTCACGGGGCGCAAGGCTTGGCCTAGAAGGTTCTCTGCCATGGGTAATCATCCTGGCCAAGCTATACGTATGACTTGTCGATTGTCCTCCCGAAGCGAGGTTCAACCGAGGTGAGGGATCTCACGTATTGTTCAGAAATCTCTCAGTGAAGGTCGTAAACCGTTTATCCAAACCTATAATTATCAGAATACTAAAAAGAAATTATAGAATCAATGCTTTTGATTGTCTACCATTGGTTCTTGTGTCGATGCTCTACCCTGTGCGATTCTCTGTAGCTTTCGAATTCCGCATCACTTAAAACAATGCGATAATGCTCTAGCATAACTTGATGGCGCAATTCTTCATTCTCCGGATCTAAACAGTGCCATTCATAAGCCTGAATGAAAGCAGGATGATTACGATATCGCCATAACACGGATTGCTTTTCATTTGTTGTTGCACAATAACATGACAGCGCAAAAAAAATGATGGTCAGTCCCGTACTCGTTTTGGATACAATAACATCGTAACCTAACCGCATAACCCATTGCATGAGTAAAAGAATCAGCCAAGCTAAGAAAGCGACAATCAGTATTTCAGATGCCCATGGCAACTGGACCAACCGACATTCGATTCCAACCCATGTAATTGCAGCAGCACACCCCATCCAGAGCAGATTAATTCGATCAAACCGTGAAGCCCTAACACCAACCCATTTTTTTGATACCATTGCTGGATAGGATAAAAATGCAATCAGAGCTACAAGGCACAGCGTACCACTGCCCAAAGTCAATAGAAAATTGTCATGAGAAAAAGACCAATACGCTATAAAAACACTTACATGTAAAATTGCCAGAACCAAGCCTACCCAATGCGCTAACTTCATAAGACGAAACTAAGAAAAGATTGAAGTCAGTTTAACGATAATTGACAATTTATGGCGATTTGACAATTGTAGCACCTACCAATTGACCATTGATTCGACCTCTTAGATGGTAGATGCCGTTTGCAAAATTTTTCAGATCAATCATTCCACTTTGCAATGGGCCAGCAAATACACGTCTTCCAGTGCTATCAAATAGCTCAAGGTCCTCTACATTGTCATGAACATAGAGATAATCTTGCACAGGATTGGGATAACAGAATAGTTGCCCTTCGCTCCTTTCCAGAACATTTACTATGGATGTAACTACTATCGTAGTGGAGATTGAACAACCATTCGCATCGGTCAACTGTAGAAAATAATTGCCCGCTGGTAGATCAGTAATATTGGCCACATTGCCTTGACCTGAATTCCACCAAAACGTATATGGTGGTGTACCCCCTGCAGGCTGGACTTGGATAGAGCCATCGCTTTGTCCTTCTGTCTCAGAAATCATTTCATACGTCAGCTCCAAAGGCAATGGTTCATTAATTATAAATGAATAAACCGCTTCACATCCGTTGAGATCAAACATTTGCACCCAATATTCACCCGCCGAAAGCTCATCATTGTCTGACCAACTCATCTCAATTTGATATCCTGACGTGCCGGTATTCCACGCTATTTCAACAGAACCATCATCCTCGCCAAAACAGGTTGGAATGGTAACATCAAAGGTCGGAATGGGAGGAGTTGGTTGAGTTATTTCAATCGTTTGTTGCCAGGTACATCCGTTTCCATCGAATACTTCAATATCATAATTCCCCGCGACCAAATTGGTCATTTGCGCAGCACCTGAAACCCAATTGTACGGTTGCTCACCACCGGTCAATTGAACACTAATTGAACCATTGACTCCTCCAAAACATATAACATCAGCAACATTTACTATTCCCTGAATGGGCATAACATCCAATACCTCAATAGAATCTACGACGTGGCATGAACGCTGATCAAGCAATACTATTTCATTCCACCCTATCTGCAATGCTGTGCTGATACCAGCCTCGACATTATCGCCATTTACTGAGTATTCGATCCAACTCTCATTTTCTTCAAACATCAGCGTAGCCTGATCTCCAGCACAGACAATTGGTTCTATTGTATAATCATAATCAAAAGGTTCTGACAGTTCAACATGAATTGATGAAGTATAAAATGCATTTCCATGAACATCGTAAACCAAGGCCTCATAATTCCCAGCTTGGTAAACATACACCGTATCCCCTACCTCGTTATTCGACCAAATCACTTCGCCGGAGTGAGCTGTGGCAATATGAAGTTGAATTGAATCACCAGGACAAATAGATACATCAGTATCAGGTAATATATGACCATCATAACCTTCACCTTCGAAAAGTTGCAAGCGCTGATTGGTGGCCACTCGATAATATTTGTCCACAATTCCAGAGGGCCATTGTACTATAAGTGAATCGACAACATCATTTACGCCCAATCCAAAATGTTCGACCAAACTATTTTGTGATAAATACGATTCCCCAATTCGAACAACATTGGTCTGGACAACATCATTGGTATAGCAGATCATGCGCGCTCCAACGCCATCTTTATTTGATGCATCCCCATGCAAAGCGATTTCGATATAATGATTATCATTGGGTGTATTCATCCAAACTGCATGATAACCCGGAAACACATCTAATGTGACAATGTCCAAAGCTCCATCACGATTCAAATCGCCCTGAGCGGAGCCATAGGTAGCATATCCATCTCCTGCTAAACCCACTTCAGCAGTGATATTTGTAAAACTCGACCCATTGCCCTTCAACAATTGATTTTGCCCAATAGCCATAAAATTGCTCTGCGTTGCAATAAACAAATCTTTGAAACCGTCATTATCTATATCGCCAAAAATGGTCCCCCAAGTAAATCTGTCAATGTCTGTGCCTGTCGAATTGGTCACATTCTGAAACACACCATTTTGATTGTTGTAGAGAATATTGTTTGCCCAGTCAGCAGTATATATATCATCGTCGCCATCATTATCATAATCATCTACAGCCACTCCCATCGAAAGGAATGCCATATTCACCTGTGCCGCTGCGCTACCATCTGTAAAAGTACCATCACCATTGTTGATATAAAGAGCGTTTTCACTTTCAAAGCGGTCATTGCTTATAAAAATATCCGGCCATAAATCATTGTTTGCATACATCCATATATTTAAGAAAGAATACGATGGTCCATTTCCAACTCCTGCAAAGGCAGTCACATCAGTGAATGTGCCATCTCCATTATTGTTGAATAAGAAATTTTCGATTTCTGGATCTCCAAAGTAGGGCCCATTATAATTGCTGATATAGACGTCAAGATCGCCGTCCCTATCATAATCACACCACGAATGACCATAGGTTTCGAATCCAGAAAAGTCAAGGCCAGTGGTAGCAGTTACATCCGTAAACTCGAGGTTTCCATCATTATGAAACACATAAAATGGGCCTTGATAGTATGAGATCACCAAATCGC
>JBDKJN010000142.1:0-2926 GCA_039796595.1 Bacteroidota bacterium | reverse complement strand
ATCATATTAAGACCCAAAGCAAGACGTTCATGACATTCGGGTTCCCATTAAAGCACATGTATGTTGATGGTGCCAATTATAAGGGCGCCGATTTGATCATGTATCATACATTGGAGTCGCTCATGAATGAATATGACGGCAATCTCAGTATCATGCCATATAAGATCATTCGATGCGATGACGAGCGTGATGACGATTCTTGTATTTCAGCTGAACAACCTTATGATGCAGAAGAAGTGGAATCGAATCATGAACAGGATTTTGCCTTCATCCATTGGAACAAGTTTAAACATGCATATGATGTATTGGATGAGAATGAGTATGAGAATCGATACAAGTATATGAAGCAAATGTACGGCGCCGTCAAGTACAATGTTCAGTGGATGGCGTCGCCCAGCAACTTCTGCTACAAGGACACTGTTCCAACATATGGCAACGAGCCATCAACTGAGAATCTGTACTGTGCTGGATGTATTCTGATTCATGTTTATCCAGAATCGGATAAATGACCAAAAAACCTAATGATCAATTAAACTTGATTTAGATCAGAATGAACTGATATATCCAGGATACCTTTATCTTTCAGCCGTATAGCAAACAGGCTAAAGAACCAATTTCGGTTCCTCGCAAAAAATTTCGGACGGTGAAGAAAGCGTAAGAAACACAGGAAATCAAAATGCTAAAATCAGCACATTGCTGGTTCTCATAGTATCTACAATTGGAAGCAGAAACTCCAAGTAATGGGCACGGCACACTCTAAATAACGACAAGTGCAGCAATCGATGAATCCTCGAAAAAGATCCAAAATGTTGCTGTTTGTGGCATTTAGTTGATTGCTGAAGCCGCAACTTTAACGTCTCATTCAATGCACGAAAACCGGCTGTCTTTGATAGATGCAACGAATCCAGCACTGAAAGCATAAGAAAAAACGAAATCACCTTTAATATGTGAACCAAAGATGTAATTATGAATACAACGAGTCTTTACTGTTTCAATCAATATGACACAATGAAGTCGTTGGCGTCGCACGCGCTCTTGTTCGGGCCTGCCGCCTCGGGGGTCAGCGGGTGAACGTCCCGATCTGAATCAAAAGAAGAAGAGCTCGCATCGACATAATTAACTGGAGCTGATTATAAGAAGTTATACGATGAGAAGGCTATATAGCTATAGTAGGGAAGGCTTGATATGGTAAAACATTCATAGCAAAAACGATAACACATTCCTATGTTAAAAAACCTAAGAAGGAATTAAAAACTTTAATGAAACTAAACATGATTCAATTGTATTTGATGATGCAAATTGAAATGGATGAAAGACTGAACAGGATGTAATAAACTTATTAGATATGGTTGACTTTTAACCGCCTCATTTCCTGGGAAAGCATCAGAAACGATGCCTTTAAATAAGGGGAAGTTGTCGGGTAGAAACCTTGAGCATAACGACATCACATAACACACACAGTTCAAGCACAGTTTGGTGAAGATGGAACGGTGTCACTTCGCCAGCTCAGGTGATCATGGTCTGGGTGTTTTCATCTCATTATATCGGAACGACCTTGAGCCGAAAGCTGCAAGGAGTACGGCTTGAAATCGATGGCAATCAAATTCGGCCACATAGTATAAGAATGGTGGCATGATGTCATCAATAGCTTTAGGCTGATCTAAAGCTGCCAATTGATGGCAGTTGCTAGTAAGTCTCACTTTCATGACCATCTGATCGTTGTGCTAAATTCGCTATACCTCGAACGATACACCAATAGAGGTGTCAACGGGTTGACCCGACCCGGGTCGAACCCGATACGACCCGGGTTGACCCGCCTGACCTGGGTCGATCAGGTTGGGATTTCGTCCGACCCGGGTCAACCCGGGTCCACACATAAATCAGTTTAGCTTTTATATGTTACTTGTAAATGCCGCTCATTTGGTTTTATTGAATGATAGAAAGGATTGTAATTCAGCTACCGCCTGAACAGCGTCATCCCCATGCCAAGCTCGACGTGCACTGACAATAGCACCTGCTTGTGAGAAAGCACACTCACTAGGAACAGATGTTGCTGTTATACCCATGTAATCACGAGCCATCATTTGAATACGCGGATAGATGCTCATATTCACTTTGGACCATGTGCAGACTTCCCGACTAGGCTGCGTTAGTTTCATTGCAGCATGGGCCAGCCACCGCTTCAATTCACTATCAAAGGGCTCTTCATTTGACCAGTCAACAGCTGGAGAAAGCTCTCACCGCCATTATCAGGTGCGCTTGATATTGCTGTCTCCTGGGATTGCTGTTTGAGGAACGTCAATTCGTATTCCGTTGTAAAGTCTTGAATGATGTCCTTTTTCAGTTCATCCATATCGATACCAACCTTCGAAAGATATTGCTTTACCCTAGGGTCAAGAAAGGCAGCAATCTTAACCTGTTTGCAATTGACAATCTCCCGATACTCGTCAAGCTTGGATTGGACAGCCATAGCAAAACGTATCGTATGGGTAGATCGGAAGCCGGTTGATGCAGCAATGGCTAATCGAACTTGCTCGGATACGATATGAAAAACAGGAACGACCATTCCAAGCGTCGGATATTCCGAAGCTGACATCAGAACAGTTGCCTCTTTGAAAGGTTTCAAAAACGAACAAAAATCTTGTACAGCAGACCAGGATTCTTTCTGAAAACCTTTGGCTAAATCATCTTTTGGGGAAATGGATAATCCGGTAAATCCTTCGTGAGCATTTTCAATGCTGCGAAGTAGCTCGTCGAGGGGCTTCTGTATTTGAATAACAGAGCTCAACATCAACCAGGTAGAATTCCATCGAGTTTCACAATCTAATTCTGGGAGCTTACAATTCACCTGTAAGGTTCCACACACCTTCTGAAGCGCTTCCAATAATTTTGGAGAGTCTGTTATCTTCTTCACCAGATAGCGGAA
>JBDKJN010000141.1:0-5018 GCA_039796595.1 Bacteroidota bacterium | reverse complement strand
GGTCTGAAGCGATAATATGCCATCAATGATTTCCAGTCTTCGGAAAGTGGATTGATAGCCATACTCATGAAGCTAAAAGATGAATATTTACGAACGGCCTTTTCCAATGCACCGTACGCATCAAGAAGCAGTTTTGGATCGCTGGACGACCGAACCACTTTTCCTAAAATCAATTCCTTAAGTACCTTTTTTCTGCGTTGCGCTTTGAGCTCAAAAAGCACTTGGCCGCGCGTATCTTCAAAAGAGTATCTGTAGTAAGGACCTTTTTGGTAACCAAATCGATAATCATCATATGCGCTGGATTGATGCACTCCTGCAAGGTCATGCGACAAAGGAATGGTAACGGCGGTGCGATTTCCCAAAGGCGAGTTGGTCAACTGTTCTTCAGGGTGGCTGAAGAAGGAGCGAATGGGATGCAGCGGTTTAATGTACCATTGCAAATCAAAAGGGTTAAGCCATTTGTTTTTCATAAAAGCACCATACGACATTTCTACAGGAAAGCCAATCAATAAATCATGCGGCAAATGCGCCTCTTCGAGATGTATGTAGTTGAGCATTTTACCAAACAAGCCTTTCCCACGGTAATCGGGATGCACTAGAGAATTACCGCTTTGGTATGCATGGGTGATTTGACCATGGAGTGAAATAGGCCAGTGAAAGAAACTTTGAAAGCCAATCACCTTGTCCCCGTCAGTTGCTGCTATACGAATACCATCATTTTCTTGAAATGGATGCTCATAAAATTGACCAAAGAAGGCGTCAAAATTTTGTGCCTCTGCTCCGTATTCCATACGAAACAAATCAATCACCTGCTGGCGCATCCATATTTCATACTTTTGGATTTTCATTGCCCGAATATATAGCTATTGATCTGCGAATATGAAGAGAATTCTGGTATTGTATCGTGAATTGGCCGGTTACTTTGTAGGTTGCCTGAATACATTGTGTCAACAATATGATGTAGAGGCAGATGTAGTCGCGTATCCAGTGCACAGCGACGCGCCTTTTCAGTTTGAGTTTTCGAGTCGAATTCGAACCTATGATCGAAATGGCATGGACGAAAAACAGTTGCTGGAATTAATAGCACAGCGTGGGTATAACCTCATTTTTTGTGGCGGTTGGTCGGACAAAACTTACCTTAAGGTGGTACGATCACGAGGGGATATTCCAGCTCTTTTGGGTTTTGATAATCAATGGAACGGCAGTATAAAACATCAATTAGCGGCATTGTATGCGCGATGGGCGATTGCACGCCATTTTGATTTTGCCTTTGTACCAGGCCCAGAACAAGTTGAGTTTGCGCATAAAATGGGCTTCAGAACGGTCGTTGACGGCGCCTATTCATGCGATGTCAAACGATTTAGTTTCATCCGAGAACAGAGGTCTGAGAATTTCTGGCGAGGTGAAAAGAAAAATCTTTTTTATGTAGGTAGATACGCACCGGAAAAGTTCATTAACGAATTGCAAGATGCATTCTTAGCGGTAAATCAGGAAGTGGGAAATCAGTGGTCGTTAACGTGTGCTGGTACAGGTCCTTTGTGGGAAGAACGTCGACAAGACCCGTCTATTCAACATTTGGGTTTTATGCAGCCGGATCAATTGCTTGAGGTAATGCAAACCGCACATGCCTTTGTATTGCCCAGCACTTTTGAGCCCTGGGGAGTGGTGGTCCATGAATGTGCAGCTGCCGGCTTACCAATGGTCTTAAGCGATGCGGTAGGGGCACGGCACACCTTCTTGGAAATGGGGCGCAATGGGTATCTTCATAAGGCTGGGGATCAAAACGCTTTGCAAACGGCTTTGAAACAAATCATGACAGCTACAGACTCAGATTTGATGAGCATGAGCCAACATAGTTATTATCTTGCACTCAAGATTACTCCGGAAACGTGGAGCCGATCTTTGGTGAATCATTTTAAGCCTTAATATGTCCAACATTCTAATCACTGGTGGTGCGGGTTTCATTCCAGGCGCCTTGGCCAAAAGGTTGGCCGCCGATCCCTCAAATCGAGTGGTGATTGTGGACAATCTTATCACAGGCGATAAACGAAACTTACCACTAAACACCCATAACAATGTCATCTTCTTGCATGCGGATGTTAACGAAGAGTCTTTGATTCGTCCGTTGTTTGAAATGTATGAAATCGATACTGTTTTTCATTATGCGGCTTTGGTAGGCGTACAACGTACTTTGAAACATCCGATTGCAGTATTACGGGACATCGACGGGATTCGGAATGTACTTAATTTGTCTGTGCAGTACGGTGTGAAGCGCGTGTTTTACAGCAGCAGTAGTGAGGTGTATGGGGAACCCGTTCAAATCCCACAACACGAACACACTACCCCGCTAAATTCAAGGTTGCCTTATGCGATTGTGAAGAACTTGGGCGAGGCCTTTTTGCGATCGTACCAACAAGAATTTGGATTGAATTATACCATTTTTAGATTCTTTAATACATATGGTCCTGGCCAATCTGAGGATTTCGTTATGTCGAGGTTCATGCATATGGCCCGCACCAACCAGGACATCACAATATATGGTGACGGAAGTCAAACACGAACATTCTGTTACATCGACGATAACCTCGATGCCACCTTGCGCATTTATCATGACAACTATTTTATCAATGATGTAGTGAATATTGGTTCAGATGTCGAAACACCAATTTTGCAATTGGCTGAACAAATCATCAAACAGACCAATTCATCTTCGCGTATTATCCACTTGCCTGCATTGACGGAGGGAGATATGACAAGACGCAAACCAGACATCGAGAAGATGTGCCAGATACTCGATAGACCACTTACTACGTTGGAATCTGGGATTCAGCAATTGATTAATCATATTAAAGTATGTGCGGAATAAATGGTGTGATATTTCCGAATGATGAGCACGAGTGCCGTGAATTGGCAAGCGTGATGAGCAACGCCATGGCACATCGAGGACCTGATGCGCAAGGCATTTGGTCGGATAAAATGGTGGTGATGGGCCATCGACGTTTGTCTATTATCGATACATCTGAGGCCGGGAACCAACCCTTTTTAAGTCACGATGACCGTTTAGTGATAGCCTTTAATGGAGAAATATACAACTATTTGGAGTTACGGGCGGAGCTAAAGGACCATCATGAGTTTCGTACTGAAACGGATACTGAAGTTCTTCTGGCCGCGTATGATCGATGGGGAATTGAAATGACCGAACGTTTGCTCGGTATGTTCGCCTTCGTATTGTATGACACTCAAAGAGGGCAAATACATGTGGTGCGTGACCGAATGGGTGTGAAGCCACTGTATTATGCACAAACCTCAAGTGGCTGGATATTCGCATCAGAAATCAGAAGTTTGTTGGCCACCAACAAAATTGAACGTAAGTTGGATCCTGAAGGGTTACAGGAATATCTTATGTATCAGACGGTTCATGCGCCCCGAACGATCATTCGGGACATTCGTATGTTGGGCGCTGGACATCGGATGCTCTTTAGCAATAATACCTTTTCAGAGACCTGTTATTGGGATCCGAAACGGCCTAAACAGTTGTCATTAGGAGGATTGGGTCGCCCAGAAATATTGGCAGGAGTGCGGGAGAGGTTGAGTAAGGCGGTCGAAATCCGAATGCGTGCTGACGTGCCGTTTGGTGCTTTTTTATCCGGCGGTATTGATAGTAGCGCAATTGTGGGATTGATGGCCTCAACCTCCAGTCAACCGGTAAAAACATTTAGCGTTACCTTCAATGAAAAGGAATGGGACGAGAGTTCGTATAGCCAATTGATAGCACAACGGTTCTCAACAGAACATCAAGAAATTCGTTTGAGTGCGGAACATTTTAGAGACGAAGTTCCAGCAGCAATACAAGCAATGGATCACCCGAGTGGTGATGGCCCCAACACCTATGTCGTATCCAAAGTAACGCGCGAAGCGGGTGTGAAAATGGCGTTAAGTGGTATAGGAGGTGATGAGTTATTTGCGGGTTACGATGTGTTTCGTCGAATGCACCAGCTGGAACACAGAAGAATGTTGAGTGTTGTTCCACGCGTCATCCGATCTATTGCTGGTAAGTGTTATGCCGGACTTAAACCCGGCGCGGCAGCCGACAAAATAGCAGCAACGTTAGCTACTCCAGGAATGAGATGGTTTGAGGTGTATCCTTTGGTTCGTGCCATTTATAGTACTAGTCAGGTCAACCAATATTTGAAAATTCCGGCTCTAACGACGAATGTGCTCCAGGATTTGTGTCAAACAATAGAACAATCCAATATGCCATTGCTTACTAAGGTTTCCTTGGCAGAAAGCAATACGTATTTGCAGAATGTCTTGCTACGCGACAGCGATCAGATGAGTATGGCTCATGCGCTGGAAGTTCGTGAACCCTTTTTGGATCACGAACTTTTGGAATGGGTATGGTCTGTGGATGATCAGAATAAATTCCCTACATATCCGAAACAGCTAATGGTTGAAGCGTTGGGGGATTTGTTGCCTTCTGAAATTGTACATCGACCAAAAATGGGATTCACCTTTCCATGGGCGAAGTGGATGAAAAACGAACTTAAACCGTATTGTGAAGAAGGTTTAAATCACCTTAAACAACATGCTCTTATCGATGCCGATGCTTTAGACCACGCGTGGACCAATTTTCTGGGAGATCATCCGCGTTACACTTGGTCACGTATTTGGCCTATGGTCGTATTGGGGCAATGGATCAAGATCAATAGAATCGATTTGGTATGAAGAAAGTAATGGTCTTTAGCGATTGGTTCGCTCCTGGCTACCGCGCCGGAGGGCCGATTCAGTCGTTGGTCAATCTTACTTCGCATTTAACAGAAGTGCAATTTTTTGTAGTTACTTCGGATACCGATCACCATAGTACCGAACCATATTCGACGGTTATAGCCAACACTTGGATTGAATACAAGCCTCACATAAGGGTGATGTATCTGGATAAGTACACCGAACAGAAAGGAACGTTTGAGCAATTGATTCGGGAAATTGAACCGGATGGCATCTATCTCAATAGTCTGTTT
>JBDKJN010000140.1:0-7703 GCA_039796595.1 Bacteroidota bacterium | reverse complement strand
CGGGCCTTCTATCGTTAATCGGGAAGATATTGTGCCAATGCCGCCTGTAGCTTTGAGTTTCTTTGAATTTCCCTCCTTTAATGCGATGTCGACTACGGATGCCAGTCGCGTTCCATAATTGGCAGGCACACCTCCTTTTGTTAACTCCAGATTTTTTACTGCATCACCATTAAATACAGAGAAGAATCCAAACAAATGGGAAGCATTGTAAACGGTGGCGTTGTCCAATAGGATCAGATTTTGATCAACCCCTCCGCCACGCACATAAAAGCCGGCGTTTCCTTCTCCAGAACTTTGCACGCCGGGTAACAATGTTATGGTTTTCAGAATATCTACCTCACCTAAAAGTACTGGTAATTTTTTGATGCTTTCTACTTCCAGTTCAATTTTTCCAACATCCGTGCTTCGGGTATTGTTGCTTTTGTTGGCTTCAATGGTCACGGTGTTCAATTCATTGGTCAGTGGTTTCAATTGAATATCGAAGTGAAGATTCGTTGTGAGATTTAATGGCTTTGTCTCAGGCATGTAACCTATCATATTGAACTCAAGTGTGTCAACACCTTCCGGAATAGTTAGGCTGTAAAAACCGTAGACATTAGTTGTTGTGCCCTTTTGAACGTTTTTGGCGAATACTACAGCGCCAATAACACTTTCTCCTGTAACAGCATCACGCACTTCACCGCTGATGGTATGGTTGGTCTGAGCTACTCCAAGGACCGTTAGCGATATAAACAGTAAGAAGCTAATCCAGCGGAACATATCATTCAATTTGTGCGCAAGGTAAATCCTAAAGTAAGGAGTCAAAAATTCTTATCGGATGTTTTAAAATCTTTTGAGAGTTATCGTGGAGATCCTGCTTATATGCCTAGTAATTCGGTTAAAATAAAAAACTGTTAATCATGAAATAGTCGTGTGGTTCACAGCGGGCATTGTTTATTTTTGGCCCCAAGTGCTTGCCCGTTGGAGCGATTGTAGTTCAAATAGAAAGCAAGTTGTTCAGAATCCCGCTAAACCATGTGTAAACCGATAGCCTTAGTACTTGCTAATTTTCGACCGTTGGCTATCCTAGTTTGCTTTTTTTGCGTTGGTGCCATACCTGGCTCGGCTCAATATGAAACTAAAAATGTAACGGCTGTTCGGACGGCCGAAACTCCCAAGATTGATGGCGTACTGAACGAAGCCTGTTGGTCAACGGCAATACCTGCAAAAGACTTTATTATTGATCGCCCCACTCCCGGTGTCGCTATGCCATATCAAACCGAAGTGCGTGTGGTCTATGACGATATCGCTATGTATTTTGCTTTTTACAACTATGATCCTCATCCGGATAGTATAATGCAGCAGCTATCAGGCCGAGATCAAGACGGCAATAGTGACTACTGTGGCATTACACTCAGCTGTTATAGGGATGGCGTAAATGGTTTCACATTTGCCACATCTCCTCAAGGTGAACAATGGGATGCTCGTGAAAATACCAATAGCGGTGAGGATGTCTCTTGGAACGCAATTTGGGATGTTCGTACATCCATTCAAGCCGATGGATGGATTGCAGAATTTGTAATTCCATTTGCAGCTATCCGTTTTCCAGAAAAGGATAATCACGTTTGGAACATCAATTTTGTTAGGGAGATCCGAAGAACACGTCAACACGCTTTTTGGCGCGGTGTGAATCCTGAAGTCAACGGATATCTCACACAAATGGGTACCATTGATGGTATTGAGGGCATACAAGCACCAGCGCGCATTTTCTTGAATCCATATGCTAGTGCCTATTACTTGCGAAAAGAAGACAAGAATGGAAAGCTTTCTCAAGGATTCAATAATAATGGCGGACTTGATTTGAAGTTGGGCCTCGGACCAGCCTTTACATTAGACGCTACCGTTATTCCAGATTTCGGTCAAACATTATCAGACCAATTGATCTTGAATTTAACGGCCTTTGATATCCAGTTCAACGACAATCGGCAGTTTTTTATTGAAGGAACTGATCTGTTTGATAAAACGGGGATTTTCTATTCCCGACGTATTGGATTCGATACTCCCATTGGCTTCTATGATGCCTACAGCAAATTGAATACCCATGAGGAGATTATTGAAAATCCCTCCCAAGATCAAGTGATCAATGCGATGAAAATAACGGGCAGAGATGAAAATGGGCTGGGATTAGGTGTATTTAATGGAATAACTTCTGGCTCTGAAGCCATCATTCAAGACACCATTACGGGAGCTCGAAGATCGGTTAGAACAAGCGGCTTGACCAACTACAATGCGATTGTAATCGATCAGAACCTGCCCAATAACTCGTATATCAATTTCATGAATACGAATGTATTGCGTCAGGGGGAGGACTACGATGCTAATGTTACAGCTTATGCCATGGAATTGCGCGATAAGGCCAATCGTTTCAGTTTATATAGTTCTGGAGCGGTTAGTCAAAAGTTTGGCGAACAATTCCGTGCATACGAACAGGAGCAGGATAGAGGGTTTCGTAACACAGTTGTTTTGGCTGAAATCGACGGTCAATGGACATGGGAAGCGGGATCATATTTGGAGTCAAAATATTATGATCCGAACGACTTAGGTTTTCTTCAAGCGCCAAACTCCGCCGGTTATTGGGCTGAGATGAACTACCGGATTTTTAAGCCTTTTGGTAAATTCAATAACATGTGGAGTAGTCTGGCCGCCAACTACAATAACTTGTACGCTCCATACACCTTCACAGATTGTAATGTCAAAGGGGAGTTAGGACTGAATACCAGAAAATTCTTCACCTTTAACGTGTCCTTCGATGTAGCGCCGCTCAGAGGATACGATTATTTCGAGCCTCGTGTTGAAGGGCGAGTTTTTCGAACCTATCGCTACCAAACCATGGGTGGATGGATAAGCACGGACTATCGCAAACGAGTAGCTATCGATGCGAGTACATATTACACTCACTATGAAAACACCGGTCGTTACCGCTTCAACTGGCGTATAGCTCCGCGTTTCAGAGTGAATGACCGTCTATTCATTACGTATGTATATAGTCATCAAAATCATTTTAATGATCTTGGATTTGCTTCTTCTTCCGTATCTCCAATTGGGGACGGGCCACTTTTTGGCCAGCGCGATGTGATCTCTCACACCAATGTTTTGAGTGTTAATTATGCTTTCAATCCATACATGACCATCAATACAAGAGTCCGTCATTATTGGGGATATAGCGATTTTCAGCGTTTTTTTAACCTAGGCTTGGATGGTTATCTCATTCCAACCGATTTCGAAGGTTCAAGCAATATCAGCTTCAATACATTCACCGTAGACATGATTTACAAATGGGTCTTTGTTCCTGGTAGTGAATTAACGGTCGTTTGGAAAAGGGCCATTAAGCACCAAAATAATTTCATTCAGAGCTCGTTGATTGAAGATATTGATTTCACTTTGCAGCAGCCTCAAAATAATAGTTTTAGCTTACGCGTGAGCTATTTCTTGGATTATCCAAAAATGGCGAGAAAGTTGAAGGCAAAATCAGAAAGTAATAAATGATGAAAATATTAACTGTTCTCATTGCGATAGTCACATTGGTCTTGTTTAATGAGGCGGCACACGCTCAGACATACAGAACCGCACTTGGTTTAAGGGTCGGTTCGGAATTTGGTTTCACCGTGCAGCAAAAACTTTGGGAGAATGGAACTATCGAAGGTATTCTAACATCCAATAAGGATCGATGGCAATCCCAGGCTATAGTTGAGTACCACAGGGCAATCATCGGCAGACGAATCAACTCGTACTTCGGAGTTGGTCCTCATTACGGTGAAGTGAAGAGTGGAGGAAGCTATGCTGGTGTAACCCCAATTTTTGGTTTTGAAGTCACGATGTTCGGATTGAATTTCAGTTACGATTACAAACCCTCACTGAATGTTTTTCACGGCGAAAACTTCCTGTACCACGATCACGGGCTTTCGGTGCGGGTGATATTGCTTCAGCAAAAACACAATAGACTGCTGGATAGAATCTAATTTATTTACGTTATGTTGCTGGAAATGAATGCATAAGTATGTGATTGTGTTCTTTTTTTCAGTTCTGTAAGCAACCAATGCCAAGATGCAGTAGTTTTATAACTGTATGACGCCAATGGATCAACAAAAGGAGATGATTGAAGGCTGTGTCAAAGGGGTACGCAAGTATCAGGACCAGTTGTACAAGCGATTCGCTTCGCTCCTTTTTGGTATTTGTTTGCGTTACACCAAAAATCGCATGGAGGCTCAAGATGTCCTTCAAGAGGTTTTTGTGAAGATTTATAACAACATCCATACGTATCACCACGACGGAAGTTTTGAAGGTTGGCTAAGAAGAATAGCGGTAAACACAAGTATCACGAATTACCGCAAGAATTTGAAGCACGCCTATCAGGAAGATGTAGAACAAGCGGTAATAGGTAAGGATGAACCAATGGCGGTGGAGGATCTTGAATATACAGCTGAGGAAATGATGTTGTGTATTGATAAGCTTCCAACTGGTTATAAAACAGTTTTTAATCTGTATGTTATAGAAGGTTTTTTACATAAAGAAATCGCTGATATGTTAGGAATTGATGTCAATACATCGAAGTCTCAATTGTCACGAGCAAAAATGTATTTACAAAAGGAACTTGCGACAATAAGTCGCGTAAAAATGGTGAAAGAGTCATGATGCAAGAAGATCGTTTATACAATCAATTTAAATCACAGCTTGAGAATTATTCTCCAGAGGTACCTGCCGCGGTGTATTCCGGTATGCGCAGAAAACTGTGGTTGAGCCAGTTTTTGAAATTTAATGCCACCAGTTTGAATGTGTGGTATGTTGGGACAGCTCTTATGCTAGGAGCTGGACTTTGGTTGACCTCCAGCAATGTTGGAGCTACAGCACAACTGGCCAAGTCACATTCGTCTGAAATAACATACGTTCCGGTTGTTGCGCAAGAATCAAATGGTTCTTGTGTGCAATTGAGTTCATGTGCGAATTACAGCTATAGCTGCGGTGATGTGAAAGCCAATAGAATGGGTTGCGGTTTGACTATGATGCCTTCTGCGGACTCAGGCAAAGGGGTTGACTTAGGCAATTCTTCAAATGACGTAAATAGCGGGATGGTGTCGAATGGAAGTTCTCAAAATAGCGATGAACCAAGTTTTTCACCTTCTGATGAGGTTGTGGTGAATACCGATCAGATAACGAATGAACAACCAAAAGTAGAGGCAAAATCCGAGGTTGAAAATAAACAAAAAGGGAAGCCTAAGCGCACTTATCCTGTTGTAAAATACTGATTCGATTCCAATTTTTGTTGACAAAAATCTACACCAATTACTAGATTTGCCATGTCGAGTGGCAATGAAAAAATGATGGGTGTGAAACCAAATAGAAAAAGCAGTGTCCCTTTGGTGATGCTGCTTTTGTTTTTTGCAGCCAAGGCATTGGCATTGGAGCATTGCCCATCTGATACATTGATTTTGGATGGAGAAATCATTGAGATCGAAGTGAATGATAAGTCTTCTGAGCGCGATTCTTTGGAAGAATGGGGTAAACAAGATACCCGAAAATTTACCCAACGGAAATACAACAATCGCTTCGCAATTCAGATGGGCGCAGTTTACAATGTGAATTCCGTTACATCCGATGTGCGTGAGTTGACATTTTTGCCGACTTACATGGGATTCAAAAAACACAATGCCCTGGGAATTGATGTAAATACAAGTTACCGAAGAGATATTGGTGAGTTGCGCATTTTGGGGGCACCGGTCGTTTGGGGCGTTGAGGTCGGATTTGGTCTTCAAGAGTTGAAATGGAAATCAATCGGCTTTGATCCGGAACAGATCGATAAGGATAGTATTGTAGGTTTTCGCCGCGATGGTGATCAATTGTTTTTGGATTATATCACAATTTTCGATGAGCCGTTTCCGGTGTACGAATTGGACACACTTGAATTGGAACTTATCGAACAAAAGTTTGTTGTCAATAGCGCCATTGTTCGAATAGGTCCAACGTTGTCGTGGGAATTGCCTGGACAAAGTGATTTTTCTTTTTCATTAGGTGTTAATTATCGCTTGCAGTTTCAACGGGTGAAAGTTTTTGATCAATACTGGCTTGGTGAACAGGGACAATACAGAACTCAGAAGGCGGAAGAGTTGGTCATGAAAACTTATGTGTTGTCGCCATTTATGCGTGCATCATGGTCGAAAGATCTTGTAAATCGAATGCGATGGGGATTGTCACTCATGGCCATTGGTCCAGCGAATGTGATCAATGACAACCAGGATTTGCAATGGAGCAATTGGCAGCTTTTAGGACAATTGTGTTGGAGCAAATCATTCTGATTTTTCGGAGTAAGCAGTTTCTCGTTCAAAGCCCGAAATCAATATGAAAGGTGAAAGCTGAGAAGTTAAAAAAAAACTTCCTATGTGTGCCGAATAATGTATTGAGTTTGAGAATTTTTGACTACATTAGCAGTCGTTCAGCAAAAGCACTAAAACCACCCATTTCGACTGACATGCATGAATTCAAAATGAAGTATCATAGCCATTGGTTTTTACTACTCATTGGGCTAGGCATTGCTTCGCAGTCAGCTGCGCAGTTGAACAATGGTGGATTTGAGCATAATGCCGCTTTGCCTACTGCGCTTGGGCAATACTTCAAAGCTGAAGGTTGGGGCAATGCAAATAGCTCCGTTGCATCTCCAGATTATTTTCACTACGCTGGCAACAATGCCACTGACTTACCTGAAACTCCAATGGCTATTGTCAATTCATTTTCCGGCAGCGCTGCAATGGGAATGATTGTTTGTGGTAGAAATGGAATGAACATTCGTGAATATCTTACTTATGATTTCCCGATTCCTTTGGTCCCAGGTCAAAAGTATCTTGTTCGTTTTAATGTGACCAACGGTGACCGCACCTCAGTGTCCAATGCGGGTTTAGGTGTGGATCAAATCGGTATTCACTTCGCGGATACTCCTCTTTCACAATCTGGATATGATCCTTTGGTTGTTACTCCAGATTTTCGAATAGATGAAGTTTTTTATTCGAAGACTTGGCAATCTTATAGCTTCGTTTTTGAACCAACTACTGCCAAACAACAATTGGTGTTTGGATTATTCGGAACTGATGCTGATAAGAATATTGTTATTCGCGAGGGCTCTGATCCATCGTGTGCATACATCTTCGTCGACGACTTCAAAATCATTCCTGTACCCGATAATTTTGATCCGGTAGAGGAAAATCCTGACCGTAACGATCATAATCCTGATCCAGCTCCGAATAACGATGTAGCGAGCAACGAGCCTTGGTTCATTCCCAATTCGTTTACGCCTTCGGACAACAACACCGTTAATGATGTCTTTAAACCGGTCGCAAACCGTGTGAATCAATGGACGTTTAGCGTTTTTAATTTGTGGGGCGAACAACTTTTCACCACAAATGATATTAATGCCGGTTGGGATGGCAGCTTTAGAGAAAAAGCTTGTCAGAATGGAAGTTATATCTGGCGCGTGGAATATTTAGATCCGTTGGAAGACGACCCACGCGTGAAAACAATTCGCCAGGGCACTTTTACTCTTTTACGTTAATCTGCAGCGATAATCTGAATTCGTAAGCCAGGTTTTGTTGTTTCCTTTTTTGTAGTGGATACTATTGACTTCATCGTTGTAACTTTGATGCATGCAAGTCCATAAGCGTGATCTTACAACTTCTTTA
>JBDKJN010000139.1:0-3640 GCA_039796595.1 Bacteroidota bacterium | reverse complement strand
CCTTGTTGCCACCCCCAACGGTCCCAACCTTCGGCGTTTTCGTTGTTGCCACACCAGAGGGCCATGCAAGGATGATTGCGTAAGCGAATCGTTTGTTCATTGGCTTCCGCAATCACATTGGTCACAAAGAGACTATCGGCGGGATACATGCTACATGCGAACATAAAGTCCTGCCAAACCATGATGCCGTTTTGGTCGCAGAGGTCATAGAAATAATCGTCTTCGTAATTGCCTCCGCCCCAAACACGCAACATATTGATATTGGCTTTTTTGCATTGAGCGATCAATTGTTCGTAGTCTGTTGGTTTGGCTTGTCCCGGAAAATATTTGATTGGAATATAGTTGGCTCCTTTAATGAATACAGGAACACCATTGAGTTCGAAGTGAAAAGATTCGCCAATCGAGTCGCGTTCAGTTTTCAAGCGAATACTTCGGAAGCCGTGATGAATGACGGTGCGCTCTAGAAGTTGGTCGCCATTGGTGATTTCAATGTCAAAGGTGTAGAGGTTTGCCTGGCCTTGACCATTGCACCACCATTTGTATGGATAGGTTAGGCTTAATGGTATTTTAATGATGTTGTAGCCTTTTTTTAGTTCAATATCGGTTTCAAATTTTTCATTGGTTTTGTCAACGTCAATGCGAACATGGGCGTTACGGTCATTCGTGGAATGAATAGTGAGCTCAAGTTGAATGTTGGAATGTTTATCACTTTCCTCCATTGCACGCATGTATGCATTTTGAATTTGTATTTGATCGTAAGCGATGATTTCAATGGATTTGGTAATGCCACACGTTAGTAATTTAGGGCCCCAGTCCCAACCATAATGGTACTGTGGTTTGCGACTAATGGCTCTGATCGCTTCCCCTGGGAGTGGGTAATAAAGCGTCTGCAGTCGGGCATTTCCAACTGGAATGGGTGATTGAAATTCTATCCGAAGCACATTCTGGTTGGACTTCAAAAGTTTTTTGACATCGACTTCCCAACTGCGATGAGCATTATCTGCGTCCAGTATTTTTTCGCCATTGAGATAAACGGTAGCGTAAGTATCGAGACCATTGAATTTCATACGCTGGACTTCACGGTCACGAATTAAATCATCCACAGCAAAGGGTTCGGATTCATAAACCCAGTTTTTTTCTCCGACCCATTGACAATCTTTTTCATTTGTTCCAATAAATGGGTCTTGTATTTTACCAGCTCGCATCAAGTCGGTATGAATACAACCGGGTACTTCAGCGGGAATGTTGACGGCTTGTCCACTTTCTCCACAGTTCCAACGTATGGGCAAACTGAAATGATTATGTTTTTGAGCGTTGACCATTGTAAAAGCGAAGAGCGCGGTGAGAAATAATAATTTACGCATCGATCGAGTTTTTGTCGAATTTAATATATCGTAGAGTTTCGTTTGTGATTGAAGTGTTAAATGAAACGAGCATACAGCATAACTCCATTGAGGATGGTGGAAAAATTACATCGTATCATCGTCATCAGCAAGCACAGGAAACTTTGCTCTAAAATCGTTCAAAGACCCTGCATCTAGCTGCGCGGTGATTAAACCGCTTTGTCCTGGTTCCAATTTTGCAAGTGGCAAGGCCCGTGGATCTAGAATCACACTATCCCCAGTGTATTCTAATCCATTGGCATCAGAACCAACGCGATTGACAGCAGCGAGGTAAGACTGGTTTTCAATAGCACGTGCAGGCAATAGACTATTCCATGGATCGCGGCGAACTCCCGGCCAATTGGCCACATAGAGTAGCAAATCATATTCTGCCTGACCTTCATGCAAACGGTTTTTGCTCCAAATGGGAAAACGAAGATCATAACAGATCAATGGTTTTATGCGCCAGCCCTGCCATTCAATGACAATGGATTTTTGTCCTCGTGTATAGACTTTGTCCTCACCAGCAAAGGTGAAGGTATGGCGCTTGTCGTAAAACACATGATGGCCGTCGGGATATACCCACAGCAATCTGTTGTAATAGCAATTATTTTCTGAAACAGAAACGCTGCCTGTTAAACACGCATTTAATCGTTGTGCCCAGTGTTTCATCCAAAGCAATGTGGGCATGTCATCTGACATTGGTTCTGCAATGTGTTGAGGATTCATGCTGAAACCAGTGGTGAACATTTCGGGCAAAACCACTAAGTCAGTTTGTTCGATGATTTTTCCCAGCCAATGATCCAGTTTTTCGCGGTTGATATCGGGCTGTTCCCAAGCAAGCTCGCTTTGGATCAGGGTGATGTGAAAATGATTTTTCATATTAAAACTTTGTTCGTGAGCGTCTTACATTTCTTGTACCATGTATCTCACGTCCTCTTGGGCTTTTGACTTGATAGGCGAGAATGATTTTCTTCGATTCTCCCGGTTGCAGTTGAATGTCGTAGGTGATTTTACCACTGTATTTATCCAGTATACCTCCGCTGAGTTCTTCCTCGGTAACCTGAATTTCCTTTTCCGAACTAATGGGTAACTGATCCTCCATGTGAATCATGATTGGAATATCGCGGTTGTTTTTGATCGTTGTTTCGAAAATGAAATTTTCTTTGACGACCGAACCCGAATTGATTTTCTTGCTCGCCTCGGTGATTTTTTGTCTGGCAATGGCCACTTTTTTGTCGCGCCCCATGGAAAGGACCAAGGTATCATTGACGCTGGTCGTATTGATATTGCTTTTGCCGAGATATGTGCCGCTATAATATACGCTGGCTTCGCCACTCACCAGGTTCAGCGAATTCCATCCGGTTACCTTGGCAACAAGAAATGCATCGGTATCCATTTTTGGGACAGCAAAATGCTCATATTTCACATTGAGCTGATGTTTGGCCACCTCAACCGTGTAGGGCTTGGCATCGGAGAGTATGGTGTACACTTGTTCAATTTCGAATTCGGCACTGAGTTCAGCGACTTCAATGGTTTCTAAGGATGGTTCCACGATGTCTGCGCTCAAAGCATAATTTGCGTCACGCTTATCGCCCAATGAACGATTGCCAAGTTCAACCTGGCCGAAGATCCCGCTTTCTTGTAGGATATATTCTTCCTTCTCTTCATCGCTATCCGCAAGGTCCCATTTGTCGAGTTCAGGTTTCTCAGCACCTTGATTGGGGTCGGCGGTGGATAATTTAATTTTTACATTTTCCCAGTTTAATCCACAGTTGTTATATATGTTGGCGCGATAGGTGAGTTCAACGGGTTGTGTGATGCCTTCGCTGCGTACATCATATTTAGGAGACCATCCAGCGCTAGGGACTTGATATTTGAGGGAGAAATTGGTTTCGGATGCGGTGGGCGACATCACCACCACCCGAACTTCCGAGGTGGGTGGATTGATCTCTGCGTTGAGTTCGTTAATTTGATATTCAAGGTTTTTACTGGTCACGTATAACTTACTTCTTGTGATACGGTATGTGGCCAATTGATCATCGATGTCAAACATACGTTGCCGATAAAAATCTGCGGCTTTGGCAATTTCAGTAACCGCGACGCCGTGAACCGTTCCACCGATAGCCTCATTTTTGAAGAGCAAGTCTTTCTCTTTATTCAGCGTGCTTGTTCGCGCATCAATCTGATTGATTTGACTCATCACGGCGTCAAGCGAATCTCTGTAGACAGCAATGCGTTCACTCTCTTTGACCGGC
>JBDKJN010000138.1:0-4101 GCA_039796595.1 Bacteroidota bacterium | reverse complement strand
TCCAAAAGCCCACGACGCCAACAGCTATTAACAGATCTGGGATTGCCCTTTGAAGTAAGAACCATTGAGGTGGATGAAAATTTCCCTGAACATCTCATCGCTCATGAAATTCCGATGTTTTTGGCTGAAGTCAAATCCAATGCGTATCGCCACAGTTTGGGATCCAACGAATTATTGATAACCGCGGATACCGTAGTCTGGATCAATGGTCAGGTGCTCAATAAGCCTGGTGATCGCACGGAGGCCCTTGAGATGCTGAGTAAACTCAATGGAAAAGCGCATGAAGTTTATACCGCCGTTGGTCTGACTACAACTGAACGTCATCATTGTTTTTATGATCGAACCGACGTCACATTTTCAAAACTGCAAGACGACGAATTAGAATATTACGTGGACCATTACAAACCTTATGACAAAGCTGGCAGTTATGGCATTCAAGACTGGATTGGACTAATGGGTATAGAATCCATACGCGGTTCCTATTTTAATGTCATGGGATTACCCGTTCATAGACTCTATCACGAGTTAAAAGCATTTACATAAACCCATAAAAAAAGCCCTTCACTTGGAAGGGCTTTTTTATATCCTATAGGAAGGCTATTACTGTTTCACGAATTTAATCGCTGAACGAGCTTGGCCATCTACAATTTCCAATTGATACATACCAGCTGCCAATTCTGCAATTGAAATTTCCAATTGGCTCGTACCGGTGTTGGTCAAAATGTTTTTAGACATTACGATTTGACCCATCGCATTGTAAACCACCAATTGCATTGCATCAGCATTTACAGATTGGAAGTTTACGTTCAACACATCGCCTGCAGGAACAGGGAACACGTTCAATGACGTTACGCTTTCAAGCTCCTCGATTCCAACCAAAGTCACCATAACTTCTTCACGTGGTCCTTCGCATGTGAAAGATGGAGTAGAAACTGTCCAGTCATAAAAATAGTAGTAATAATTGTCCTGATCGGCTACGTTGTTGACGTTTGTACCAGTAATAGTGGCCAATCCATCGATATCATAGGGGAAGTTATATGGTGTATCCACCGCCAAATTCTTGTCTCTCCAGAAACCATGGTTTTGCGTGTTAGCTTTCAAACCATAACCTGTTCCAGCAGAAACGTTGAAGTTCAAAGTAACAATGTTTTCACCAGCCACGATATCAACCGTAGTTGTAGCCAAAACCACATTTCCTTGCACCAATTGAATTTCACGGTTGGTGCCAGCAGTTTCAGCGAAAATTTTCACTGTTTCCAAAATAATGTCTTCAGAAGCATCAAAAACCAAATAGAAGCCAGTATTGCTGTGATATACACCTTCGGCACCCATCTCTTGTTCAGACTTACCTCCAGTACCTGTTAAACCTCCATATACAGTCGAACCAGCTACCCAGTAACTTGTGGTACCTGTCAATACAGGTGTAACAAAGCTATTGCCGCTGCCAACAGCAGTCGTTGCGTCAGCTGCATCATACCAATTTAGATTTTCACCAGTTGCGGTCAATTCAACCGAACTAGCCTCTGTGATGGTCATATCAGCAGCTGTCGGTGCATTTGGAGAATCAAATACAACAACAGTAGTAGTTGCAGAAGTCAATTCCTCGCAGCCCCCAGTTACAGTAACTGAATACGTTCCAGCCTCCATTACAGAAATTGCCTGAGTTGTCAATCCATTGCTCCATAGGTAAGCATTACCAGGACTCGAAACCAATTGCACTGAGTAACCCTCACAGAATTCTAAATCCCCGTTGATAGCAACAGTTGGAGTTTCGTCCTGTTCCACAACCACAACAATTTCGTTGGATTCACCAACACATCCAGTTGCATCCCATACATTCACGCTATATGTCCCGCTAGTTGCAACAACAATAGAAGAAGATGTTGCGCCATTGCTCCATTGGTAATCGCCACCAGCATTGTCCACCATCAAGGTCACGGACTCGCCAGGACACATTACCACATCACCTGAAGCGGAGATTTGCGCCGTCGGTGGTGTGCAGGTAACTTCAGTAATGTTGTGTAGGGTGTTGATAGCAGGTGCATCGATCACCTGAGCATTGCCGCTTGGCCAATGTACAATTGCATACTCAACCGTGTTGGCAGCACCTAAACCGAAGTGGCAATTGAAAGAACAGCTAATACCATAGCTTTCACCTGCGCGTACTTCACGAATCTGAACACCCCAAGAGCCGTGGATTTCAACTAAAGCTCCAACTGCACCTTTATTGCTAGCAGTTCCTTCCAAATCGAAAGTGATCCAGTTGTTATTGTTACTGTTATTAAGCCATAACATGTCTTCATTTTGCATATCAGGATCATTGTAACCGTCGCCATAACTAGCATAAACATCCAAACTGCCATCATTATTCAAATCACCAATACCAAAACTATGCATAGTATCACCGTTCGGGAAGGTATTGTTGACCAAAGAGAAAGTAAGATCGCCATTGTTACGGAAGTAACGGTGCGAACCGCCTGCATGAAGTAAGTCTACAAAACCATCATTGTCCATATCTGCCATTTTCGCCTGAAGGAAAAATCCTGAAACTTCGAGACCTGAGCCAGCTGTAACATTTGTAAAATATCCATTGCCATCGTTGGCATACAATTCCAAAGTCCCAGAGTGAGTGGTCAACAAACAATCGAAGTCGCCATCGTTGTCAACATCGGCCATATCTACTGTCCATGACTGTTGTAGATTCACCAAACCGCGAGCAGCAGCCTGATTGGTGTAATTGTTATTACCATCATTGATCAAAACCACGTTTGTGCGGCGTGCATCATACGGATCATTCACAAACTGACGGCATTTGGCAATAACGCAGTCGATATCGCCATCGCGGTCGATATCACTCCATACAGTACCATAATTACCACTATCGTCGGTTGAACTGAAGTTCAGGTCAATCAATGAAGCACCATTACCCATACTACCTGCGCCATCGTTGACTAGAATAGCGCTCTCACCATCATCGTGGCAAGCAAAACCATCTAACCAACCATCATTGTTGATATCAGCAAAATTGCAAGCCTGCATAAAAATACTCGCCCAATCTTGGTCGATAACCGTATAGTCGCCCGGACCATCAATATTGATGATGTGGACAGAGTCATAATGACCTCCCGCCATGACATCCATGTGGCCGTCATTATCGATGTCGCCCACAACCATGCCCCATTGTTGTTCACCACTAACACTACCAAACGAGCTGATTGTAAAAGAGCCATCTGGTTGTTGATAAGCGATCTTTAAATCTGTACTATTATCCAGGATGATAATATCGTCCAAGCCATCGCTGTTCATATCTGCCACACCGGTACAATTGCCGCTGTGATAGGAATTTGGCAACAGATTGGTTGCGTCCGAAAACGTTTGTGCATGCGATGCAAACACAATAATCATTGCTGATAAAAAGGAGTAAATTTTTTTCATTGAAAAATGAATTTGAAAGAATTGGTTGGTTTCAAAAAACGTTGGAAAACCTAAATGACTATACAATCTATCTGAGATAAACCTTGGGTAGGTCATGCTGATTTTTCAACGCGTCTAAGATAAATTCGAAGTTATGTATACCCTACTTGGAATTGACAATAAATCACAACAATTCTTGGGATGCTAAAAGAGAACGGCTCCATAAAGGAGCCGTTCTGTACATGTTTAACCCCAATTCGCCCCCCGGCGAAATGGGTACTTTTCAAAGGGATTAACCCAAGTATGACTTCAACATTTTACTGCGACTGGTGTGTTTCAAGCGACGAATCGCCTTTTCCTTGATTTGACGTACGCGTTCACGGGTCAAATCAAAGCGCTCGCCGATTTCTTCCAATGTGAGCGGGTGCTCACCATTCAGACCAAAATACAAGCGAATCACATCAGCCTCACGACTGGTCAAGGTACGCAATGACCGTTCGATCTCCTTGCGCAATGACTCATGCAACAAATCGACATCCGGTGAAGGCGTATCATTGGTCTGCAATACGTCGTACATGGTGCTGCTGCTATCATCCCCATCTTTCAATGGAGCATCCATACTCACGTGACGCCCGCTATTGCGCAGACTTTGCTTCACTTCGTCCAAGGTCATTTCCAAAACCTCGG
>JBDKJN010000137.1:0-6157 GCA_039796595.1 Bacteroidota bacterium | reverse complement strand
TGAATTATACTACACTGTTACCTTGACTCTGATGCCAGGTGATCCGATAACTGCAAGTTTTGTGGCCGATGGTAGCCAATCGGATTGCAATGCCAGTGACAATTCTGTAGCGGATTTCCAGGAAATATTCGGTAGTTTCGATCCAAATGATATTGCTGTTTACCCAATAGGATACACGGAAGAGCATTATATCTCCCCAAAACAAGATTTGACATATCGTATTCGTTTCCAGAATGTAGGGAATTACCCAGCAGAATTTGTGACGATAATTGATACGTTACCAAATGGAATAAACCCGGCTAGCATTAAAGGTATTGTGGCAAGCCATAACTACTCATTGACTATTTCTGGACGTGTTTTGACTTTCAGATTTGATAATATTCAATTGCCGGATAGTGCAAGCAATCCAGAGGGAAGTAACGGTTTTGTTCAATTCACTGTGAAACAAAAAGCACAGAATACAGCGGGTATGGTACTTCGCAATGCAGCTGATATTCGATTTGACTACAACGAGTCGATCATAACCAATCGTGTATTCAACACCATCATGAGTGATGATTCTGGTGTGGACAATGGAGTATTGGTGGTATTCCCAAATCCAGTGTATGACGCATCATATGTGCGTGCAAAAACAGTTGGATTGGAGTCTCCGATTTTGAAGTCTTTGGAAGTTTACAATGGAAATGGTCTGCTTGTACATCAGGAAAATGTTGATTCTGCGATGCATCGTATCAACTTGTCGAGACTTTCAGCTGGCAGATATACCTTGGTAGCAAAGGATTTTTTGGGCAATCGTTATAGCGCGCCAATTGTAGTGATGAGTGGCAAATAAGAAATCGCTGAGTCGTGAAATTGAGGAGTGATTTTCGACTCTATAAATGGAAAGGAATTTTAAAACGTTTAAGATAGCAAAGGCCGCAATAGCGGCCATTGCTTTTTTCTATTGGCAATAGGTCAATTTCACAACTAGAGTGTTTCATGCTTTTGAATGATTTTTGTCACGGCTACCACTTATTTCATTCCATTGATGAATAGTAAATGTAGTTTCTCCTGTGTGTCTTTTTGTGATTTTGAGTCATTCATGGAATAGAAGAATAGCGGCTTTTCGTTGGGATTTGGTAATTTATCAGAAGTATTTAGATTCCTTATGCGGCGATAAAATGAAATAAATCGTTACAGGTTTGATTTTCACCTAAAAATGGTTTTAAAAGTGTTGTAACGAATTTGCAAACTCTCCGTAAACATTTCTAGTTAGCTCATACACGTAGTGAGTGATCCTATTAACTGAAAGATTTTAGAAGCTATGAATAAGAAGCGCGTTGCCATTATTGGCACTGTGGGTGTTCCCGCAGCGTATGGAGGTTTCGAAACACTTGCTGAACATTTAGTAAAAGAGCTGAATGAACGGTATGAATTGCATGTTTACTGTTCCTCTAAAAAATACAATTCACCGGATCGTCCGAAGTCTTACAACAATGCACGCTTGCATTATATTCCGCTAGATGCCAATGGGATTCAGAGCATTCCTTACGATATCCTAAGTATGATTCATGCACTGTTTTACGCCGACGTTTTTATTGTACTTGGCGTAAGTGGTGGCATCTTCTTGCCATTCGTAAAATGGTTCACAAGGAAAAAGATCATCGTTTCAATCGATGGAATAGAGTGGAAGCGCGGTAAATGGAGCCGCATGGCGCGGTGGTATTTGTGGTTCGCCGAAGGTATAGCCGTCAGAAATTCACACGCGGATATCGCTGACAATGAGAGTATTCAGGATTACACAGCGATGCGTTACAAGAGTTTGTCTAATATCATTGAATATGGTGCTGATCATACCATCAAGGTATCTCCCGAAGCAAGTGATTATGCTGAGTTTCCTTTCTTAAAACAGAAGTATGCTTTCAAAGTTTGTCGCATAGAACCTGAAAACAACGTTCATGTTGTTCTCAAGGCATTCAGCATGGCTAAACAACACAAGTTGGTGTTCGTTGGCAATTGGGATAAAAGTGAGTATGGACGCGCTTTGCGAGAACAATACCAGTCTGAGTCCAATATTCTATTGCTTGATCCAATATATGATCAGCGCAAACTGGATTTGTTGAGAGGCAATGCGTCTTTATATATTCATGGCCATTCGGCAGGTGGAACTAATCCATCATTAGTTGAGGCTATGTATCTGCATTTGCCGGTGTTGGCGTTCGACGTAATGTACAATAGAACTACAACGCAGGATTGTGCGGCATACTTCAAGAATTGGTCTGAATTGTACCAACAACTCGAGGATTTGACGTCGGAACAATTGCAGCATAATGCGAATGTCATGAAACAGATCGCTGATAGCCGATATACTTGGAAAATCATTGCTGATAAATACAATGCAATGATTGAGGCCTGTTACCTGAAACGTTCGAGCAAAAATTTGAATTCTCGAATTTCGTATAAACTCGATCGCGCAACACTTACTAAAGCGCAAATGGGACACCTTGCCCATGCATCTTTCTTTTATGAAAAACGCTAATCTAAACTATCAACATGCAAACACTGTTTACCCTATTAGTAGCGCTGTTCTCCGCTTATTGTTGCCTTAAGTTGGTCATATTTCTTTATGTTCGATTCAACTGGTTGGATAAACCTGGTGCACGTAAAAATCATGCGAAACCAGTACCAGCTGCAGGTGGTGTAGCTATCTTTTTGACATTTTTTGTTACTGCGCTGTGCGTACCATCGATTCGGGCAACCTTCGCTGATAAGGCCCCTGTTTTGTTTACCACCTCTGCACTTGTGATGATAGGAGCTGTTGACGATCGATTCAATTTGTCTTCTATTGTTCGATTGTTTTTGCAAATTGCCTGTGCCTTCGTCATTGCGCATTTTTATGTGCGCATCGAATCACTTCACGGGATACTTGGTATAGGACAGCTGGAAGTCTGGATGCAATATGGTTTGACCATATTTATTTTAGTCGGTATTATCAATGCCTATAATATGATGGATGGCATTGATGGATTGGCTGGTGCCTTTAGCTCAGTCATCATTGGTGTACTTCTTTATTTAGGATATTGGTTAGGCATGTCAAACTGGAATAGTATTTTACTGGTGTTTTTGGTGGCCATAGCAATGTTCTTGAAATTCAATTGGAGACCGGCAAGTATTTTTATGGGAGATAGCGGATCGATGCCGTTAGGATTCTTGTTTGCTGTGATAAGCTTAGATTGTTTGTCTTATGCTTCGACGCCTGAAAAAGCTCATTTGGTTTTAGTGGCCATTACGGGTGTCTTCTTGGTTCCTGTTATGGATACTTTGAGATTGTTTAAATATCGCATATCGAAAGGAAGATCGCCATTCAGTGCCGATAGAAATCATTTGCATCATTGGCTATTGCGCAATAAAATGGCTCATAGCAACGCGACTATACGAATTGTAATCTTGCAATTTTGCTTATTGATTGCAGGATATGTTGCGATTCAGTGGATGCCTGTTTCATGGGTTGTGCTTATTCAGGCTATACTAGTGTTCTTATTTACTTATGTGTCTAAACGTTTGGCTTCGTTCTTTAAATGGTATGGTATCATTCGACGAATGGAAATGTCTGATTTGAGATAAAACTGAAAACCTTATGACTGCTCAACCTTATATCAAAAACATGTTAGCATGTAGTCCTTCTGATTTCAGAAAGCGTGCCGAATACCTTGGTTTTAATGATCTGACAAAGCATCCAGAATTCGAAAAATTTATGGAATTTGTCGCGCAGGACTTTTCTGTACTTGAAAGTGAAGTTGAACAATGGAAGAAGCGGAACAACGATTTACAAGAAGAATTGGTTGAGTCGAGTTTGTACATCCGAAATGCAGCGAATGTCAAGAGTGAATCGATCAAACGTCTTCAAGAGGTATTTGATCATTTGGAATTTGCTCCAATTATTCCTGCCGATATAAAATCAGAGAATCTACTATCGATTGTAGAACAATTCCACCATGCTTGGTCAAAAAAGGTTGAAGATCAAAAGTATTCAACGCATTCTTTGCATTTGCTTCAAACGCTTTTTAGCAACTTGCCATCAGGTATATTAATTGAAGATGCCGATCGGAATATTCGATTTGTTAATGAAAAGTACTGCGAATTCTTCGCAATGAACGGATCTCCGCAATCTTTTATTGGTGAGGACAATGCTCAATTGAAACTCGAATTGCCACGCCTTCTTGTTAATGAGACGCAATATCAAGCGCGCGTTGAAGAACTGATTAAAGAGGGCAAAGGTATCGTTGGTGATGAATTGGTTACCATCAATCGCCGCCGCATACGTCGAGATTATATACCCATAGTTGTAGATGGTGTTTTCGAAGGAAATGTTTGGATTTATACAGACGTTACAATCGCCAAAGCCACCGAAAAGAAATTGCGCAGAAGCGAAGAAAAATACCGCGGAATCATTGAAAATATGAATATTGGATTGGTTGAGTTGGACGTGGATTTACACGTAAAATATGCCAACCAGAGTTTTTGTAGTTCTACTGGTTTTGAGTTGGAAGAGCTCCAATCAGGCACAGCTGCAGATGCTTTATGCCTGAGCCACTTTTCAAATTGGACCTTGCAAATGGACAATTCACAAACTCCAGAGCCCAAACTGCAAGAATTTGCAGTGAAGAACAAGCGTGGAGAATTGGTGTGGTTCATGCTGACGGGTGCACCGATTTATTCACATCGTGGAGTATTAAATGGTTGTATCGGAATTTACCTTGATATAACGCGTCAGAAGCAACTGGAACAAGAGCTCCGTGAAGCAAAGATTAAGGCAGATGAAAATAGCAAAGCGAAAGAAATGTTTCTTGCCAATATGAGTCATGAAATTCGCACACCCATGAACGTTATTCTTGGTTTGGCGAAACAAATGGGTAAATCCGATGATCAGGCGCAACACAAACGGATGTTAGAGGGGATCAACAATTCGGCGGAAATCCTGATGGTGTTGGTAAACGATATTTTGGACTTTTCCAAAATCGAAGCGGGTGAATTGAATTTGGAAAACGCGCCTTTTAATTTGCGTAAAGTGGTCAATAACATCAATGTTTTGATGAGAGACAAAGCTGATGAGAAAGGTTTGATGTTGAATATTAAAGTAGATCCAGAGATAGCTGAAAGTTATGTCGGTGATCCGAATCGCATTCAACAGGTGTTGATCAACCTGGTGGGCAATGGCATTAAATTCACTGAAGACGGCCATGTGAGTGTTCAGGCTACATTGGAGAGACGTTTGCGTGATAAGGACCGCATTCGAATTGTTGTGAGTGACTCGGGAATTGGAATGGACAATGCCTTTATTGGAAAAATATTTGATAAATTCAAACAAGAAGATAATTCCATCGCTCGAAAGTTTGGTGGTACTGGTTTGGGAATGAGTATTTCCAAAGAGCTGGTTCATTTAATGGGGGGAGAGATCGAAGTTAAGAGCGTCAAGGGTGTCGGAAGTGATATGATCATTTCACTTGAATTACCCTTGGTAAATGATTCCGCAGCTGCTGCAGCAGACGCGAATGCGAAGGAGGTAATTCGCCTCGACGGTGTTCGTGTATTGCTGGTAGAAGACAATGAGTTCAATCGGATGCTGGCAACAAAGATTCTTAATGACGCTGGAGCCTTGGTGGATGAATGTGAAAATGGTAAAGAGGCGATAATAGCATGTTGCAAGACTACCTATCAATTGATTTTGATGGACATGCAAATGCCAGTTATGGGTGGAGTGGAGAGTGCTTTCTTGTTGTTGAATGGGGTTAAAATCTCAACGCCGATTATCGCTTTAACAGCGAACGCTGTGAAGGGAGAAAGAGATAAATGTATTCAAGCCGGTATGGTGGACTTCATTAGTAAACCATTCGAGGAAAAGCACCTGCTTCAGGTTTGTAAAAGATGGCTCTCGGGCAATGGTATTGATGGTTTCAAAGAGCCTGAACACCACCCAAATGTCAATTTTGGTAAGGGGTACGATCTCACAAAATTGCACCGAATTGCCAATGGGAATAGAGAATTTGTCAAAAAAATGGTGACCATCTTCTTGCGGGATGTCAAGGAAAGGACGAATGCTCTTCGTAAGCATTGTTTGGAAATGGATACCGAGGCAATACATACAATTGCACATAAAATGAAACCTGGAATCGATGAT
>JBDKJN010000136.1:0-8495 GCA_039796595.1 Bacteroidota bacterium | reverse complement strand
ACGTACAATCCAAGATCAGGAATACAGAAATGCCTTTATGAATCAGTTCATAACCAACTCCGCACTCGAAGTAACCAGGTCGCGATTCACTTTCTTGAATAAGCCTTGAAGCACTTTGCCTGGGCCCACTTCTATCACTTCTGCACAGCCATCGGCCAACATGGCCTCCATTGTTTGTGTCCAACGAACAGGTGCTGTCAATTGTTGAATGAGCAAACTTTTGATTTCCTGTGGATCGGTTGTTGGTCGAGCAGTTACATTCTGATATACGGGACAGATTGGAATTTCGAACGTGGTGTTTGCAATTGCTTCAGCTAATTCTTCGCGTGCAGGTTCCATAAGTGGACTGTGAAATGCACCACCAACAGGCAATCGCAATGCACGTTTTGCCCCTGCGGCACTTAATGCTGCGCAAGCTTCATCAACCGCTTGATTTTCTCCACTGATCACCAATTGGCCAGGACAATTGTAATTGGCGGCCACAACAACACCTGCAATACCGGCACAAATTTCTTCGACCTTCGCATCTTCCATTCCTAGAATAGCTGCCATTGTACTTGGGTTTAATTCGCATGCTCGTTGCATGGCCATAGCGCGTTTGTAAACCAAAGTTAGTCCGCTTTCGAATGAAAGGGTTTTGTTGGCAACCAGCGCAGATATCTCACCCAAGCTATGTCCTGCAACCATTTGAGGTTGAAATGAAGTTCCTAAAGCGGCTGCTAAACTTACGCTGTGTAAGAAGATAGCGGGCTGTGTAATTTTGGTTTGCTTGAGTTCTTCTTCTGTGCCTTCGAACATGACCTTGGTCAATTCAAATCCCAAAATGGAATTGGCTTGATCCATCATCGTTTTTGCTACTGTGGATTGCTCGTAAATGTCTTTGCCCATTCCTGAAAACTGTGAGCCTTGACCAGGGAATACATATGCTCTCATTGTCTTTTTTTTGTGGTAAAAGTAGCGCAGCAAAGGAGCATGGCATAGGCTAGTTTTGAACACTTTGATTTTCAATAGTTCTGATTTGCTCACTATTTGATGTACCTGAGGTATTATATTTACCATTCTAAGTCTTTATTAAATTTATGTCTAAAGTGGTTCTCGTTACAGGTGCAAGCAGTGGCATTGGTGCTGCAATTGCACAGGTTCTTGTGACACAAGGACATACTGTCTATGGAACAGGGCGTCAGGTCGAGTTGGATTCGACCATTGCGGGAGTGAGAATGATAAGAATGGACATTCGTGTTGAAAGCGATGTTCGGGCGGCTATTGAAAAGGTTGTGGCTCGTAGTGGGAGATTGGATGTTGTTGTCAATAACGCCGGTGTCGGAATGATTGGATCCGTAGAACTCACCTCAGACGACGAGGTTAAATCGATTTTCGATACCAACGTATTTGGCGTTCTCAATGTTTGTCGACATGCCATACCTGTGCTTCGCGATGGAGGAGGAGGTTATCTGATCAATGTGACCTCTATGGCGGGTAGAATTGGACTTCCGTTTCAGGGCATTTACTGTGCAACTAAATCAGCAGTTGAAGGGTTTTCTGAATCCATGAGTATGGAAGTTAAACAGTTCAATATTCATGTTGTAACTCTTGAACCCGGAGTTTTTAAAACCGATATGGATAGGCACCGAATTGAAGTTGTTAATGCCAATTCTGCAGAATACGGTGAATTGAATCAGCAAGTTCAGGATCAGGTCAATCGTGAGCTACGTAAAGCTATGATGCCTTCGCCTTTGGGTTATCAAGTCGCATCCATCATACTTAATCCTAAACCGCGACTACGTTATCGGTCAAGGAAGATTTTGCATCATATGGCGATATTTCTCAGGTGGCTTTTGCCGGATCGAGTTTTCGAATCGCTCATGATGAGATACTTTCGAATACCTAAAAAGCGAAAACAAAAAAATCCGATCTATTGACCGGATTTTTATACAGAGTAGCTCATGCTTTAGACATGAAGCGTACGATTTGACAATTTAATTTGCGCTTGGTGCTGGCTTATAATACTTCAGAGCTGTTGGCATAAATTCTTTTAAAGTCGCAGCACGCGTCTCATCACTTGGATGTGTACTTAAAATCTCTGGTGGCTTTTGACCACCTAATGCGCCCATGCGCTCCCAAAATGCCACTGCAACACGTGGATCATATCCTGCCATAGCCATGAAGATAAGTCCTAGCTTATCTGCTTCTATTTCATGGTTACGACCATAGGCCAGCATGCCCAATTGGCTACCGATACCATAAGATTGCAAAAAGATATTGCGTGTCATTTCAGGTTTTTCGCTCATAGCAACGGATACTGCGGCGCCGCCGAGTTGCAGTCCCAAAGCCTGACTCATACGCTCATTTCCATGGCGAGCTATTGCGTGTGCAATTTCGTGGCCCATTACTACGGCCAAACTTTGTTCATCTTGTGTAACCGGAAGAATTCCCGTATAAACAACTACTTTTCCACCTGGCATGCACCATGCATTGACCATGTTCTCCTCAACAACGTTGAATTCCCAAGCAAATCCTTCTACGCGTTTGCTTTGACCTTCCTGTGCCAAAAAGGTTTCAACAGCAGATTTGATTTTGTTTCCTATTCTACGAACCATTTCAACTCTTTGATCGGTTGCTGGTAAAACGGTGTTGGTATCCAAAAATCCTTGATAGGCCTGAACACTCATGCCGATCAATTCCGATTCACGGATCAAATTCAATTGTTTACGTTTGGTGATTGGCACACGAGCACAAGCAACAGCCAATGCTATTAGTCCAATGACAGCAAATACTACATGGGTTTTTTTCATAGGGCACGAAATTAGCCTCGGTAGGGCCACCTTAAAATAAATTAACACTTAAAAAATGGATTTCGAATATGTCGGGAGTTGACAAAAATGCAATAATTCTATTGTATCTCAGCGGTCAACCCTCTGTCCAACAATGCAGTGCATATGGGTTCCAGAATATCATATTCTCCTTTTTTCACCTCACACTTGCCTTTGTAATGCACCAGAATTGTACATTGTTCTGCTTGGATGGGGTCATGGCCACATACATTCATCAAGCTTTCAATCACAAAGTCGAAGGTGTTGAAATCATCATTGAATAATACAATCTTTTGTTCATCAACAACGACTTCTTCGGTCAATAGGATTTCTTCTGTTTCAGTATATGAACTCATAAGGTTTATGAATTATTTGTTACAAAGATAATGGATGGATTGTCATTTGATGCGACTAAAAATAATTTTTTGACGGACATGGTGATCCATATTTTACATTTGTTCAGATATGGCAATCAAAAAAATACTTCTGTTTTGCTTCGTTAGCATAACATTTCAAATAACAGCACAAAATGTTCGAGAGGACAAATTCAAGCAATTGGGACCTGAATTGGCCACTCCCAATGACTATCGAACCGCCAGTGGAGCGCCAGGACATGAGTACTGGCAACAAAAAGCGGATTACGTGATTTCCATCGTGCTGGACGATGAAAAACAAATCATCAATGGTGATGAAACGGTAACTTACACGAACCATTCACCTGATGTCCTCACTTATATATGGCTGCAGTTGGATCAAAACAATATGGCCAAAGATGCCGACGCCATGGCGATTGAGCAATCTAAAATGGGCGAGAGCATGAGCTACAATGACTTGGTAGATCTCAATCCATGGTTCGATGGTGGATTCAAATTGGATTTAGTGACGGACTCCAAAGGTGCCCCACTCAAATACGTCGTCAATAAAACCATGATGCGCATTGATCTTCCTCAACCGCTCAAACAAGGTGCTAGTTTTTCTTTTCGCATCAAGTGGTGGTACAACATCAATGATCGTATGCGTCTTGGTGGCCGCAGCGGATATGAATATTTTGAAGCCGATGGCAACTACCTCTATACCATTGCGCAGTTTTATCCTCGCATGGTAGTGTATAGCGATAATCAGGGGTGGCAACACAAACAATACCTTGGTGCTGGTGAGTTCACCCTCAATTTTGGTGACTATAAAGTTAGCCTTACTGTACCGGATGACCACATTGTGGCTGCTACAGGGGTATTACAAAATCCAGGACAAGTTTTGTCAGCCGAACAACAAAAGCGATTTGAACAGGCTAAAAAAAGCAATGAACCTGTGTTAATTGTCAATCAAGAAGAAGCCGTTGCCAATGAAAAGGACAAAGGAAAAGGAACCAAAACCTGGGTGTTTCATGCCGTAAATGTTAGGGATTTTGCATTCGCTTCTTCACGTAAATTCATTTGGGATGCACAAGCTGTGGAAGTAGGTAGTAAAAAACCGTTGGCCATGTCTTATTACCCAAAAGAAGGAAATCCGCTTTGGGGGCAATTGAGCACACGCATCGTGGCGCACACTTTGAGAACGTACTCGAAATATACGGTTGATTATCCTTATCCCGTAGCCATCAGCGTGCATGCCAAATGGATTGGTATGGAATATCCTATGATCTGTTTTAATGGTGGCCGTCCAGAACCGGATGGCACTTACGATGAAGGAACAAGGAATGGTATGATCAGCGTGATCATCCATGAGGTTGGGCATAATTTCTTCCCTATGATCATCAATAGCGATGAGCGTCAGTGGACATGGATGGATGAAGGACTCAACACTTTTGTTCAATATCTGGCAGAAAAGGAATACGATCGCAATTATCCAACGCGTCGAGGCCCAGCTCGGAATATTGTGGATTACATGAAGGGGGACAAAGCGAAAATGTCACCAATCATGACAAATAGTGAAAGCATCTTTCAGTTTGGCAACAATGCCTACGGTAAGCCGGCGACAGCCTTAAACATTCTTCGTGAATCTGTGATGGGGCGTGAATTGTTTGATTATGCGTTCAAGGAATATTGCCGTCGATGGGCATTTAAGCATCCAACACCGGAGGACTTTTTCAGAACGATGGAGGACGCGAGTGGGGTAGATCTCGATTGGTTCTGGAGGGGTTGGTTTTACGGTGTTGATCATTGCGATATGGCTTTGGAATCGGTGAAAGTGTTTGCGTTAAATACGCATGATCCGATGGTTGAAAAGGCAAAGGATCAAAACAAAAAGGATACGAGTCCTCAAGACATTTCTCTTATGCGAGATAAAGAAGAAGGTTTACCTGTTCAAGTAGATTTGGATCCGGACGTTCGTGATTTTTATACAACTTATAATCCGCACAAACCGACTTTGATGGATCAAAAGGAGTATGAAAATTATTTGCAATCCCTGTCTGAAAATGAACGGAAACTACTACAGTCTAATCCTTATTTCTATGAGTTGACCTTTAAGAATGTAGGTGGACTGGTGATGCCGCTATTTATCCGATTTGTTTTCGAAGACGGAACTGAAAAACTGGTGCGTATTCCAGCCGAAATATGGAAAATGTCTGAAAGCACCGTTACAAAAGTCTTTTCATTTGAGAAACCAGTTGGGTCTATCATACTCGATCCATATCTTGAAACGGCCGATGTTGATCTGAACAACAATGCTTGGCCTCCTCAAAATCAACCAACCCGATTTGAGTTGTTCAAACAGCAGAACGGTTACAAGCAAGACAACCCGATGCAAAGAGCTGCTAAGGAAAAGGAAATGGGTGGCAAAAAGTAAGTTTCCTTAACAGGGTTCTGCCAAACTGTCTACTCGATGACCTCAATTCCGCTTTGGCATATGTTATGAGTGAGCAGAAATTACCAAGAAGAAGTCAGGTTTAACTGGCCTTCGTAGGTGCCACTACTTTTTTCGTTGTGTCTTGTGGTTCTGGTGTTGAAAGCAGAAGATCGAAAATGCTGAAATATCCTTTGCTCAAAGCTTTAGGGGTTTGATTTTCGGTTTTCTTCTCCGGTTGTTTCTGTTGAGGTTCAGGAGAAGCCGAATTCGCAGCTGCAGCAAGACTAGTATGAACGGCAACAAAAAGTAGTACGTAACATTTTTTCATGGAGTGGTAGTTTGGACGAATTAAATTAATTTTTTGTTTGGAAACACGTCATTTAACAAATATTGGTGATATCTCTTTCTCTTGGAAAAACCTCATAGATGGCATCGTGGTTTCGGCTTTTTTGCTGCTTTTGGTTTGGGCTTGTTTCCTTGTCGATGAATTTGATATGTTTCATCTTAAACAACATGGATTGCGACCGCGCTCTGCTGAAGGATTAATTGGGATTTTTTCCATGTTTTTTATCCACGGTTCTTGGGAACATATTTTACATAACTCAATGGGATTTATGGTGCTGAATACATTGTTGTTCTATATCTACCGAAAAATAGCATTACCTGTTTTCGGAGTCATGTTTTTTGTGACACCGATTTTGGTTTGGATATTCGCAAGGCCAAGCAATCACATCGGTGCGTCTGGGGTTATTTATGCGCTTTTTGGTTTTTTATTGATGGGAGGTGTTTTTTCGGATAATCCCATTTTGCGTCGGATAACTCTTTTTGTTGTCTTTTATTATGGATCACTCATTTGGTGGATATTTCCGATTAAAGCTGAAGTTTCCTGGGAAGGTCATCTAAGCGGTATGGTTGTCGGTATGGTGTGCGCCTATTTCTATCGCCATAACTTGCCAAAACGTAAGAAATATCGCTATGAAGTCGAACCAGAACTGCCAGATGATCCCGATGGCTATTGGCTGCTGCCGGAACAACGTCAATCCAAGCCTGAAGTGACTCCTCAGGAAACTACTGTGACCGTTAAATACCACTATATAGATTCTTCTGATAATAAATAAGTGGTAGGTATTTGCGATGTTTTTAGATCCGTATAAAAACCAAAAAGTCCCACACGCTTGCAGGACTCTTTGGCTTAAACTGAAAAACTAAAAACTATCGTAATTGTTTGGATCAAGATTGATCCATCTCAAATAACTCTAAATATGCTCCCGACCTTCTAACGGAAGCATTGATACAAATGTATAACAAAATGATAATGCTGCGCAAGTAGGGAAAGGAATATTGTGTGTTGCTTTGAGCACTATTCTTGGATTGCAAAGTTTGTAATTCGGTATAATGTTTTGAAAAAGAGTTAAATAGTTGTCGAATCTAGCGGCTTTATTGAAAAGTTAAATTAATATTCTTGTTGATAATGATCATGTTGTGTTCATATCTCACTGATATGTAGGCGCTTTCCTGAAATCTAATCTTGTCTAACCAAGCGCCCGTTTCAATTGGATGATGCCGTTTAAACCAATTGATTACCAGTCTTTAACGCTTATAAAGGTAGTGTTGAGGATTCCAAAGAGGAATTCACGTATTTGGACACCCATAAATTGGTGATACGGCCATATTGAAACCTTATGCTTAGCACTCACGTTAGAAAGGGCGCCTTCTATCCGCTCGTCGTGCCCTAATGTCACCTCGAGCAATAGACCCTATACGAATGAGATACTTCAACCCTATGTCGGGAGTGCTATTGCTATGCGCAATGTTCTCCAATCTTGTTTCGTTTGCTGCTTATTCAAATCTGCAGAGCACTGTAAACATCAGTGTAAACAGCTTTGCTTCTGATTATGCAGGAAACGCCAACGCGGATGGTTTGACACCATTACAGAATGCCTTTTTAGGAAGGATTCTGGCCAATGGTTCACTGTCCATTCAATCTTCTTCCATGCGAGTATCCGCTAATGGAGGAGGGACCACCTGCTCAGCAACGTTTTATTATCGTGTTTATCGTCAAGGTAACACGGCACCAGCGTTTTCATCAGTTTCGCTGGTTGGACCAAGTAACATCTCAGCAGGTGTTTTTCTTTGGAATAATTCATCTTCTATAAACCTCATGGGTAGTCTTAGCTCCCCCGGAGTGTATGTATTGGAATCGTATTGGAGTTCGACTGGACATGCTTCCAACAACTCTTGTTCATCTGTTTTTGCAGATAATAATAGCGGCAATTTCTTCAAAGGTTTCTTTGAATACTGCATGACCGATGCTTATACTGATAACAATCTTAGTCTCGATCCTTCATGGGTAGGTGATGTTGCAAATTTCGCAATTGTAAATACAAGTGATGTATCCGCAGTTGATGCCAACGATAGCAGAACTCTTCGCCTTAATGTTGCTACAGGATCAGGGATTCAATATTTAAGTAAACCGGAATCAAATTGGAGCAGTTCGCAAACTTGGTCTTTTTGGCTAGGTAGAAGAGCTCAAGGGTACAATAACAACAACAACGTTGCAATTTGGTTGTATGCCAATGCCTCTAATTTGGAAACGACGTCTATTGACGGCTATCGTCTTTTGATTGGAGATAATGCCGGTGTTGACGAACTTCGCTTACAAGCCGTCACAGATAATGTCCCTACTAATCTTATTACGTCTACCTCTGGTGTGACCAACAATAGAACAGATGTCGGTTTTAACGTCATAGTCACGCGTTCATCGAACGGTGTTTGGACTTTGTACACATCAACGATGCCAACAACCAACTCCAGTGGTCTAAGCGCCAACAGTAATGCCTTTGCTACTGCAACCGTATTGCAAGGAACTGCCACAAACAATACCTATATACCTTCTGG
>JBDKJN010000135.1:0-5995 GCA_039796595.1 Bacteroidota bacterium | reverse complement strand
AGATGATCGGTCAATATGCGATTACGTTCTTCTGGCATATCACGTCGATGGCTGCGTAATCCGGCTTCTACGTGCACCAGTGGAACTCTGCGCAGTTCAGCCGCCAAAGCACCGGCCAATGTTGAGTCGGTGTCACCGTAAACCAATACAAAGTCTGGTGTGTATTGATCGATTAATACAGCTATTTTTTCAATCATTTCAGCCATACGTTTTGCCGGATCTTGAGCATGTTCCAATTGAAGAACGACATGGGGTGTGGTCAAACGCATCTGGACAAAATGCTGGGCTGACATCGCATCAGAATAGTGCTGACCAGTATGAACAATAATTTCACTTAGATCCTGGTCAAATTGTTCACGAATACAACGGGAAACGGCAGCAGACTTAATAAATTGAGGACGCGCTCCTACTACCGTTAAGACGCTTTTCATAATTCGAATAATTTATTGCTATTGGCGTAGCTAAAGTAATCGGAATCGGTGATAATTAGATGATCGAGCAGCTTGCAGCCGAATAAATCCAAACCGTCCCTAATTTTTTTTGTCAGAATATTGTCCTGCTGGCTGGGCAAGAGGGAACCACTTGGATGATTGTGGGCAATAATCACGTTCACTGCTTTCATATCTACCGTCAACCGCATTAGTCGGCGGATATCTACTACTGTAGAGATAGCGCTGCCTTCTCCCAATAAAGCGATATCTATGACCGCGTTTCTGGCATTGAGAAAGACGGCCATGAATTTTTCGTGATCCATATTCTCAAAATAAGGCAATAACATTTCATACATCATGTGACTGCTTTCCACCAAATCGCCTTGCACCCTTTTTGCCCTTCGGCGACGGCGCCCCAATTCGATAGCTGCCATCACCGTAATGGCTTTGACAGGCCCAATCCCATGAATATTCTTTAATGCGTGCATATCGAGTTCGCCCAAGTCTGCCAAATTGTTTTTGACTTTAGCCAAAAGATCTTTTGCCAATTCTACTGCACTTTTCTGGCGTGTACCTGACCCCAATAATATGGCTATTAATTCTGCATCGGTCATAGCAGAGGGACCACGGCCCATCATTTTTTCGCGTGGTCGATCGTCCGGTGACCACGATTTGATCGTTTTCAGTTGCGACATAAAGAGAAATTAGAAGGTTGAGCTACAAAAATGCCACAAAAGAAAAAAGCCCGCTCATTGGAGCAGGCTCTATTATGAACAAAGTATAAACTTATTTCAAATTATTTGCAATCAACTGAATGCTGCTTCTCAAGTTAGAAGCTTTGTTTTTGTGGATTACATTGGTTTTAGCCAATTTGTCCAACATTGAAGATACTTTAGGCACTAAGCTAGTCACCTCTTTACTGTCTTTGCTTCCACGCAATTTGCGCAAAGCATTACGCATTGTTTTGTGGTAGTATTTATTGCGCTGACGCTTAACGTCGTTTGACTTGATACGCTTAATAGAGGACTTATGGTTTGCCATTGTTTACTTCGTATAAAAAATTTCGGGCTGCAAATATACAACGAACGTTGAATAGAACAAGCAATTTCCATTTTTTTCTCGCAACCTGCTCCCACCCGCCCTATATGGCCATATTAATTCGCTCCGGGCGGCTCACCCAGTGCAGACTATAACCTTCCTCCAAAAGCTCCGTATACACACTTTGAAAACGACAAGAAACCGCCCTGAATATTGAGTAAAGTACTGAAATACTGCGTTTTAACCACCCTTCTATGTATAGTTGGTGGTTTGACCTATGCTCAAACGGAAAGAATAAAGCGGCTTGAGCACTTCAAACAACTCTACCATCAAGCCGAACACGACAGTCTAAAAGCACGTATCTCACTAGATGTCAGCGATATATACCTAGACATCCAACTGGATTCCGCTGAAAAATATGCTTTTATTGCCATTCGGCATGCTGCAAAGGCAGAACACTATTCTCATCTCGGTAAAGCAAACAATTTTGTAGGTATTTGTTATCTCAATCGCGCTCGACTCATGACGGCGCTAGAGTATTTTCAAAAAGCATATGAAGCATACGACAAAGGCGGCGACAAAGCTGGGGTGAGTAAAATGCTTAATAATCTGGGGGTTATTTATTCAGAAACCAACAATTATCCGAAGGCGATAGAAATTTATAAAAAGGCCTATTTCCAGGACTCCGTATTGGGTAATTGGGACCAAGCCTGTTATGCCCTCCATAATATTGCCATCAATTGTTCGGGCTCCAAACGCTATGACGAGGCCATGTACTACGCTCAAAAACTCAGAAAACATGCCACTTCGCTGGATTCTGAATTAAGCGTTAATATGGTATTTGGCGATGTTCACTTTCAATTGGGCCAATTGGATAGTGCTGAATATTATATGGAATTGGCGGTGAAAGAAATCGAATCCGCTCAGGACGTTGGATACACCACAAGTGGCAAGCTCTTATTGGCCGACATCTATCAGAAAAAAGGCAAATTAGTCGAATGCAGCAAACTGCTCGCTGAAGTCCAGCAACTCATTCTTATGCATGACTTACCCGATAAGCGCATGGAATGGTTACGGATTCAGTCGGAATATTTCGAACAAACAGGACAGCCTGCTCTCGCCTTGAATTCACTGCGCGCCTACCAAGAATTGAGCGACAGTTTAGATGAAAGTAATCAATTGGAACGATTGAATGAAATCAATGCGAAATTCGAAAACGACAATATTGAACGCTTGGTGGTCGAACAGGACTTGATGCTCAAGCAAAACCGTTCGCAACTTATCCTGATTGTCGTTGCATCTCTTTTGCTGATGTTGATTTGCGGTGCCATTCTTTATGCCTTTTACAAGAAGAGAGCGGTTAACAGTGTTTTGAGCAACCAAAACGAAAAAATTCAAAATCAGCGTCAGAAAATCATTTCATCGATCAACTACGCCAAAAAAATTCAACAAAGTACGTTGCCTTCAGAAGAGGATTTTGAAAATATTTTCGATGAGGCATTTATTTATTTCAAACCGAAAGACATCATTTCAGGTGATTTTTATAGTTACCAGCAAATAGGAACTAAAACCTACATCGCAGCAATAGACTGCACAGGACACGGCGTTCCCGGTGCCTTCATGTCATTGATTGCCAACGCAAAATTGAACAAGGTTGTCAACGAGCAAGGTATAGTAGATCCCGCACAAATTCTGTTGAACCTGCATCGTGAAATTCGCAATGCTCTCCATCAAGACGGCGACATTAACGAAAACATGCAGGATGGCGTTGAAATGAGTATATGTGCGATTGACAACTCTGACAATACCATTTCATTTGCCGGAGCTGGTAGCAATATCATGATTCAAACTGAAGATGGCCTTACAGAATACAAAGGTCAATTGCCAGGAATTGGTGGCAACCTTATTCGCGAAGGCGTTCAAATCGAAACGATTCATATCCCGTATAGAAAAGGTGAAGTTCTTTTCCTCTTCAGCGATGGTTATTATGATCAGATAGGTGGCAAAGAAGGCAAAAAACTCAATAAGAAAAAATTCCGTGAAATCTTGACGCGCGTGTCTGAAATAGGTTTGCGTTATGGCAAACTAACGTGCGATGCCTATATCAGTGAGTGGAAAATGTTTGAACCACAAACCGATGATATGATGGTGATCGGAATTCGTTTGTAACCGTCTTCAACCAGTCTATACAGGATCTACCCATCAACATGGAATAGCTAGCTTGTCAGTCAGCTGAGTGTTCATTCCAACTGCTCCATTTGCCTCCAAAATTTCAACATCTAAATGGAATGAAGCTTTTTGCAAACCGCAGATAACGGCCGCATTTTTCCGAATACTTTTGCTTAAGTTTCCTGATCAAATACGATGTGAATGCCATGATCCATTGTGTCCATCCAGCAGAGTTGCTTGCCTTCTACATCCATAGTCCCAGCAAACATACCTCCCTTTCGAAAAGTCAAATTTCAGCGCTTGGTTTCGAAAAAAAATTCCCTTGTAAGGGTTCATTCATTTGATCTGATTAGAGCTCAAAAAAAAACCATCATCTGATGGATGATGGTCCTAAAAGACATACTATAATTTTATACTATTTCGATCTTCATGCGGAGCAAGCGCTGTAGCTCCTCTCCCTTTTCAATCATGAGTTCATCTTCAGGGTCGGTTTGCCAGCGCACCACATAACTCGCGCTATTTTCGGACTGATCCAAGGCGTGCAACATTTCAAATAAGAAGCGACTTGATGAAGAGTTCAAGTAATCAAATGACAATGTTACTTCCAATCCCACCCCATTATGTTCAACATAATTCTTGGCCCAAGCTATGATAGGGCGATAAAACTCGAAGGCATTTTCAGGAAGAGAACGACCTTTTAGAAAGCTCTTACCGCTTGAAGCCGAAAGTAAAACCTCTGGTGTTTCTTCAGTTGCTGATATGTTTAAATCATTCAGATTCATATTGTCTTTTGAGATAGTCATGATTGTGCCGATCAGACTGTAATCAACATTGAAAACAATTCTTCTTCGCTAATGGTGGGATAAAATCCATAGTCCACTTTTTGCGAACTCGAACGCAACACCTCAATCAATCCAAGCCCCGATCGCAGCTTCTCGTCATCATGAATACTTTTTTTCATGACCTCTTGATGCAATTCAGAAAGTGCCTGCTCTGAAAGTTGTGTCAATTGATCCAGTTTTTCGTTCAACGCATATTTTTCTTTTTTATCAATTGTATTTCCTGCAATAATAAATATTTTTTCCTCAGCCAGTCCGACATTAAGATAACCTACAACAGGTCCTCCAGTGTCCTTGCTTTTGGCATATCGGGATATATTTTGCATAACTTCTATGAGTGCATGTCCAGCTTTACGAGCCTTAAATTTGTTCTTATGGCCAGCCATTGCATTGCTTTCAACAAGGCTCAACAGTGGCAATAAATTCTTCTGGCTCACTTCTCCAGAAAAACTCAAGAATACTCCATCACGTTTTAATTCTTCGTAACGGATTTTGTTGGCTTTTATATAATTGCCTATGTCATCCACTTCGCCGTCCTCATTGCGCATTGTGATCTGCTGATGAAAGACTACACAATCTTGTGCCTCTTCCATTTCATATAATATGATCGATCCTGATTTTCGCGCCAATTCGATTAGGCCTAACCCTGCACCACCCTTTTCACTGAGCTCATTGTTTTGCAAATGCTGCATGTAAAACTCTTTGATCGTCTTGTTACGATTGTGTTCATTAACTACTTCAATCATTCTGCACAATTGTTCCGAATCCTTCTTCGTAATGAAATTGATGCTATTAATGATGAAACTGCGATCCACCAATCGGAAACTGAATAGGCCATTGTCCACCTGATTCTCTTCCTCTATAGAGGCATGTTTTAAAATATTCTGAAAACTCTCCACTAAGATGAAAGACATTTTCCGCTGAATGCTGCGTTCAATTTCGAACGCATTTCCAGCAGACGACGCTACCTCCAGGATGACTTCCGTGAATTGATCTAGGAAAGGTCCCCGGTAGGAGAAATTCGCATCGGCTTTTGCAACCGTGTCGAAATAATGCTTTAATATTTCAGGTGTGGCCCGATTCAATAAATTTTGAAGGATAGTTATCGCTTTGTTTTACGCTCACCCTGCGCTTTATGTTACATTGGCCCTAAGGTCTGATTTTCAAAGTAATGCACACCACGAAAAACATAAAAGATTGAACCATAGCCCTGTTGAAAAGTGTCCTTCCTTTAACTCATATTGAATTGATGCACAAAAAAAATCGCCGATCACATCGACGACTTTTATCTTTTATAACCAGTACAAACAATCTTTATATGAAGATGCACGAAGTATTTAACATACATACTCTGACTCACCTAGCAATAATGCAGAGTTTTCAGCAACATCCTGAATCCATGTTTCAGAGAAGTAACGGATTACTTTTTCGTTGATTTTATGCTTTGTAATGGCATCCCTCTGTTGGAGCAGTACCACATCGGTTCCATCGTTTTGCATAAACTTAATCTTAAGTTCG
>JBDKJN010000134.1:0-5839 GCA_039796595.1 Bacteroidota bacterium | reverse complement strand
ACTATAGTAATTCTTAGTCATCACCTAAAAATTATGCTCCAGATGAAAAGGTCTTGATATGAGCAAAGAAAACCAAGGTTCGTGAACAATCAGGCCCCTTCATCTGTCACATAGCACAGCGAAAAGAAAGGGCCAATCCGAGGATTTAAAATGCATAAAAATTTGCACTATCCATAAAAACTACGTAAATTTGCACCTCTTTTTCAATAAGTTATCGAAAAAAGAAAAAAAACAACAAAAATCATAATGAGTACTACAAAAGCAGTGAAAACCGCTCCTTACAAAGTAAAAGACATGAGCCTCGCTCAGTGGGGCCGCAAAGAAATCAAATTGGCTGAGGCAGAAATGCCAGGTTTGATGTCCCTACGCGAAGAATATCGTGCAAGCCAGCCGCTAAAAGGCGCTCGTATCGCAGGTTGCCTTCACATGACCATCCAAACAGCAGTTTTGATTGAAACCTTGAAAGAATTGGGTGCTGAAGTAAGCTGGAGCTCATGTAACATCTTTTCGACACAGGATCATGCTGCAGCAGCTATCGCTGATGCAGGTATTCCGGTGTATGCTTGGAAAGGCATGAACAACGAAGAATTTGATTGGTGCATCGAGCAAACCTTGTATGCTTTCAGTGATGACCAACCATTGAATATGATTTTGGATGACGGTGGTGACCTTACCAATATGGTATTTGATAAGTACCCTGAATTGGTCGCTGGTATCCGCGGTATTTCAGAAGAGACTACGACAGGCGTTATGCGTCTATATGAGCGTGAAAAGAATGGCAGCTTGTTGTTGCCTGCAATCAACATCAACGATAGCGTAACAAAAAGCAAATTCGACAACAAATACGGCTGTCGCGAAAGTTTGGTTGATGCCTTGCGTCGTGCGACTGACTTGATGATGGCAGGTAAAGTTGCTGTAGTTGCCGGTTTTGGCGATGTTGGTAAAGGTTCTGCAGATTCATTGCGTCATGCTGGTGTGCGTGTAATTGTTACTGAAATCGATCCAATCTGTGCATTGCAGGCTGCTATGGAAGGTTATGAAGTGAAGAAAATGGACAACGCTATCCCAGAAGCCGACATCATTGTTACCGCTACGGGTAATCACCAAATTATCGTAGAAAAGCACTTCCGTGCAATGAAGCACAATGCTGTTGTATGTAACATCGGTCACTTTGATAATGAAATTGATATGGCTTGGTTGAACGGAGCTTATGGTAACACAAGAGACGAAATCAAACCACAGGTTGACAAATACACAATCGACAACAAAGACATCATTGTATTGGCAGAAGGCCGTTTGGTGAACTTGGGTTGTGCTACTGGTCACCCATCATTTGTAATGTCAAATTCATTCACCAACCAAACATTGGCTCAGTTGGAATTGTGGGCTAACCACGATCAATATGAAAACAAAGTATATGTGTTACCAAAGCACTTGGATGAAAAGGTAGCTCGTTTACATTTGGCCAAAATCGGTGTTGAATTGGAAGAATTGACAACTTCACAAGCGGACTACATCGGTGTTAAAATCGAAGGTCCTTACAAAAACGATATGTACCGTTACTAATCGGTAAGTCAGAATATCAAAATCCCCTTGGCTGAGCCAAGGGGATTTTTTTTGCCCATTTTTTTTGCTGCCAATCGGAACGAGCCGAATTAATACGCATGGCAGCATTCGGTTAACGGATGAGGAGGAAACACACAGGGCGGCACCTTCGGTGCCGCCCTGTGTGTTATTCCTTCATTCTGAAAAATGCGTTACATCAACTCCTGAATGATCCGTTCAACCGAATACCCTTCGGCCTCAGCTTTGTAATTGCGAACGATGCGATGACGCAACACCTGTGTGGCAACTGCTTTGATGTCTTCTATATCCGGACTGTATTTGCCATGCAATGCCGCATGAGCTTTTGCTCCTACGATCAAATACTGTGAAGCACGGGGACCTGCGCCCCAACTCAAAAAATCCTTAACCATGGCTGGTGCAAACTCACTTGAAACACGTGTCTTAGACACCAATTTAACGGCATACTCAATAACGTTATCCGCTACTGGCATCTTGCGAATGAGTTGTTGATAGAAAACGATTTCCTGTCCACTGATGACCGGATTGATTTGAACTTCCGAATTCGTGGTGGTCGAACGTACTATTTGTACCTCTTCGGCGAAAGACGGATAGTCCACCCAAATATTGAACATAAAACGGTCCAATTGCGCCTCAGGAAGCGGATAAGTTCCTTCTTGTTCAATCGGGTTCTGCGTTGCGAGAACAAAAAACGGTGAGGGCAAACTATAGGTATGTCCTGCAGCTGTCACTTTGCGCTCTTGCATAGCCTCCAACAACGCCGACTGCGTTTTAGGCGGAGTACGGTTGATCTCATCTGCGAGAATAATGTTGGAGAACAGAGGTCCTTTTACGAACTTGAATTGACGGTTGTCATCCAGAATTTCACTACCAATGATGTCGCTCGGCATGAGGTCAGGTGTGAATTGAATCCGATTAAAAGACAGACCAAGAGCTTGCCCAATCGAACTCACCAAAAGTGTTTTTGCCAAACCTGGAACACCCACCAGCAGACAGTGGCCATTTCCGAAAATAGAGATCAATACAAATTTCACTACTTCATCTTGACCAACAATTGTTTTGCTCAATTCCTTGCGGAGCTCGGCATATCTCCCCTTCAAAGAGTCCAGTGCCTCTGCATCATTGCGAAAATTCATTTCACTCATAAATAGTATAAACTCTATAATGTTTGATTACTTAGCAGTCAACCATGGAAACTCAAAAGCACAGCTTTGATAAGGATCGGAAATTCGAATATAGGTTGCAGCCAATTTTCTTTTGATCCACTTATCCACTTCCTTTTGATTCTCGTTCTGTTTGGTAACGCTTTCAAAGATATCATAATCGTCCTTGATATTGGCGACATGCGCTGGAATTCGGTTATCAAGACGATAAATTACATATTGCTGATGACCATCATCCGCGGTTACCAATACCGGATCACTAATCTGGCCCGGCTTCATCGCCATCAATGTCAAGTTCATTTCCGCACTTAACGAAGCCACATCATGTTTAGTACCACCGTTGTATGGATTCATAACACGACCTCCCTGATTGCTGGAAGCTTCTTCCGTACTATAACGTTGTGCCGCCTTGGCAAAAGTCATTGTATCGCTTTTCAAAATAGTCATGACCGAGTCCAGTTGCAACCTGGCTTTGTCCAAATCTGCGATACTCACCTTAGGCGACATCAGGACGTGACAACTTTCGTAATACTCGCCACGAATTTCGATGACCTTGACAAAGTGATAGCCATATGAGGTCTCAAACACAGGTGAATACCCGCCTTCTGGTGTGCTAAAAACAGCGGCCTCATATTCAGGGACAAAACTACCTTTTCGTTGCAACGGATAACATCCTCCTTTGTCCCTCGAGCCTGGATCTTCACTCCATCTCGAAGCCTCGATCGCCATAATCGACTGACCTTTTACCAATCTATTACGCAGGCTATCTAAAAAATTAATGGTCGCTTGCTTTTGATTGTCCTTGACCTCTGGATCAATAACGATGCGCGAATATTGAATCTGTTCATTTATCAGTGGCAACGAATCCTTTGGAACGGTGGCATAATAGCGCTGAACATCAGATGGTGTAACTCGCACATTCTTGGTGATATCATCCTGCATCCGCTGAACTAGCAACTGATCTTTGATCAAATCAAAATATTCATCTTTTAATTGTGCCGTGGTTTTGCCATAATTGCGCTCGAATTCTTCTACGCTGCCGAACATCTGGATAAAATAATCCAAACGACGTTGTACCTGCCCCTGCACTTCAGCATCCGACACTTCAATACTGTCGAGTTTGCTTTGATTCAATAATAGTTTTTGAAACAAAAGGTTTTCGAATAACGTGCAATATTGATCCTGGCTAAGCCCTCCTTTTCCTTTTGTCAATTCGAGTGCCCCTTGCTCAAGATCACTCTTCAGCAATATTTCTCCACCCGCAATCGCAATGATTTCATCAACGACTTCAAGTTTTTGTGCCGACAAAGCACTAGATACTATCAGGGCAATTCCAAAAAATATATTCCTCATTCCTTATTGTAATACAGTTCTATTTTCTTGTCTTGCTTAGCTTGATTGTAAACATCTTCACGCATTTTGAGCAAGAGATCAATTTTGCGTTTGTTCAAAATCATGCTTTTAATTTTATTTCTTTCAAAGCTTAAAGGCGATACACTACCTCGCAATTTGTATTCGAGTATCGATAAATAATAGGTGTTATTGTCCTTACTAAATTCGATGAATTTATTTTTACTCAAAAAAGCTTCAACGTCATACACATCCAACGGAATTTGTTGAATCAATTCATCCCATCGCATCCAGTTGTCTTCACTAAAGTAAGATGACGCACCCGTCTCCACACATAGTTTTTGCCACTTCACAAAATCCTCTCCCTTGTTTGAAACAAACATTTTTTTCAATGCACCCAGCTGCTTATTGTCGCTATTCAGAGCGCAAAATTTCACCTTTACGATATAGTCTTTCAACTCAAAGTTAGAATTGTTTGCGTTGTAGTACGACTCAACTTCTTGCTCGCTCACGTTGGTGTCCAAATGTTGTTGCACCCATTGCTGTTCGAAATTATAGGTAAGAAGTGACTGGCGATAGTTTTCGATCAACACCTGAATTTGCTCTTGATCTTCTCCTAAAGTCGACTCCGCCAAGGCAACAACCGACTGTTCACGCAACCAATTTTCGATATAACTTTCTGCTAATTTCACTGAGTCTTCTGGCGAGCTATTGTCTGGAATCATCTCTGTTAAATCATCCCAATGCAATTCGCGTTCGCCAATCTTTGCTACTAATGCGCTCTCATTATCGTTTTGGTTACAGCCCACTATGAAAAAAACACCGAACAATAGCATGGTCGCACACCATCGAAAGGACATGCGTAACATATTGTCTAAAGCTAACGGTCTATTCAAGCTTGAATTAGTGTATTGAATAGAGCACTGATTTTTCAACTTTCACCGGATACTTCGCTCGAAGACTCTTGATCCACTCCTGTTCGAGATAAGTTTGATAATCAGAGGTGATTAGACCTTTCGCTTCCTCAAGTCGTTTTGGACTGGCTGGCAGCACTTCAATTACATCAACCATGATCACCTGACCATCAAGATAAATATTTTGGCTCAATCCTTTTTTCCAGGCAATTTGAGACAATATCTCTTTGTCCTCGGCAGAGAATACTCCGTGCTCAACCTGTAAATTGAGTTGAGAATCTTTATTCAACTCTGCAGCAATAGCCGACTTGTCTTTGCCTTCGGCCAACATTTTACGAGCTGCAATAGCCACCGCGTCATTTGCACATGTGTAGATAACAACGTCCAAACGCTCTGGCCACATGAACTTAGACTTGTTCTTTTCATAATAGTCATTCAATCCCAAAGAGTCCTTCACTGCTTTGTTCCAAACCTTTTGGTCCGTCAATTCGAAAAGCAAAATACCTTCACGGTATTCCTTCATGAGCAATCTGAAAGCAGGGTGTTTGCCTTCTAATTTGCCATCTTCGTATTCCAATAGGAGCGCTTCACCGAACTTTTGAATTTGAGACTTTACATATTCTGCTGGAGTTTGGGTTGACTTGAATCCACTGCGTTTGCTGAAATAGGATAAAAAACTTTGCGCTGAGTAGTTTTTACCATCAATGGTAATCAAGGTCTTTTTAGTTGCCCGTTTCTTCAATTTAATAACGCCATTGTACGCGTTGGTATCAGCCTTAGCGGCCAACAGATTAAATATTTTTTCATTGATGGTATACTTGTATTCCT
>JBDKJN010000133.1:0-3407 GCA_039796595.1 Bacteroidota bacterium | reverse complement strand
CGAAGAGACTTGGTTTATTCGTTGTTGCAAGAAATACCAGGCTTAAAAATCAATTTGCCCGAAGGCGCATTTTATTTCTTTCCAGATGTATCACACTATTTCGGTAAATCTGATGGAGTAGATGTTATTCAGAACGCAACGGATTTATGTCAATACATGCTTCGCAAAGAATTGGTGGCTGTGGTAACCGGCGATGCCTTTGGTGATGCCAATTGTATCCGAATTTCATACGCCGCCTCTGAAGACGTTTTGCGCGAGGCTTTGCAACGAATCAAAAATGCTTTAGCACAATTGCACTAAGTGAATCGAATGAAGAAAGAGCAACTGGATCAATTATTCAACGCATTCAATCAACTCACGGTTTTGGTCATCGGCGACGTGATGATTGATGCCTATTATTGGGGCAAAGTAGAACGCATATCACCTGAAGCTCCAGTTCCAGTAGTTCAGGTCAATAAAAAAGAAAATCGGTTGGGTGGTGCCGCGAATGTGGCGCTCAACGTGAAGAGCCTCGGTGCAAAGGCCATCATATGTTCTGTAGTGGGCGACGGATCGAATGGCGATATTTTTCGCAGCTCTTTAAAAGAAAATGGGTTCACAACCGAAGGTATCATCGACTCTCCATCTCGAATGACAACCGTCAAAACGCGTGTGATCTCTCAAGGCCATCACCTTATCCGCGTGGATGAAGAGATCACTTCTCCGCTGTCAGCAACGGATCAGACGCATCTCCTGGATTGTATTCAAAATATCATTGATCGTCAAAAAGTGGATGTGATCATTTTTGAGGATTATAACAAAGGGGTTTTGACAGAAGATGTCATTCGTAAGGTTCAGGCGGAAGCTTCAAAACGAAATATTCCAACAACAGTCGATCCTAAAAAGGACAATTTTTTTGCATACAAGGGTTGTACGTTGTTTAAGCCAAACTTAAAAGAACTGCGCGAAGGATTGCAAATCGATTTTGACAAGAGCGATTCAGAAGCACTAACCAAGGCCATTGAACAGTTGTCAAGTCAATTGCAAAACAAAATGACGATGGTGACACTTTCTGAATTGGGGGTAGCCGTCCATACTGCCAGCGAAAGCGTGCGCATTCCGGCACATCCAAGAGAAATCATGGATGTCAGTGGTGCAGGTGATACAGTTATTGCAGTTGCATCACTGGTGCTTGCTGCAGGTGGTGAAATGGCTGATATGGCTGCTCTTTCGAATCTTGCGGGTGGCCTAGTATGTGAGAAAGTTGGTGTCGTTCCTATCGACAAAAAACAACTTCACCTCGAAGCTGTTTCTAAGCTTACCGTCGACTAATACATCATGGAACCATTGAAACCCGTAGTACCCTACACTGAAGAAAGAGGCAAAAAAGAACAGGTTGCCGAAATGTTCAATAATATAGCGCATAGCTATGATTTTCTCAATCACTTCTTTTCCCTGGGCATCGACAAAATCTGGCGTAGGAAGGCAATCCGAATGCTTCGTGAAGAAAATCCTGCACGTGTGTTAGATGTGGCCACTGGGACCGCGGATTTTGCCTTGGAGGCAGTTCGCATGAATTTGGTGTCGGACAAAATCATTGGTGTGGATATTTCAGAAGGCATGCTTGCTAAAGGCCGCGAAAAGATCGCCGCCAAAGGTTGGCAGGACAAAATTGAATTGCGACTTGGCGATTCCGAACAACTGCCTTTCGAGGATCAGTCGTTTGATGGAATCATGGTAGCGTTTGGCGTTCGTAATTTTCAAGACCTTCAAAAGGGTCTTAGCGACATGTGTCGTGTATTGCGTAAAGACGGTACTTTAATTGTTTTGGAGTTTTCTAAACCGAAGAATTTTCCGATGAAACAATTGTTTGGGTTCTATTTTAAGTGGATTATGCCAACGATCGGACGCTTGATTTCTAAAGATCATCGCGCTTATACGTATTTGCCCGAAAGTGTTCAGGCATTTCCTGAAGGCCAGGACTTTCTGGATATTCTAAATCGCTGTGGATATAGCAATTGCACCCGTCGACCTTTGGCCGGTGGCATTGCAACGATATACAAAGCCAAAAAATGAAAGCGGAGGTTTATCCATCCGAACTCCAGGGAGAAGTCCTTGCTCCCGGTAGTAAAAGCATCGCTCAACGTTTGGTTGCTTGCGCACTTCTGGCTAAAGGAGTGAGCGTATTGTCGCATTTCCCGGATAGCGACGATTGCCAGAGCGCAGTTCAAATGGCCATTCACCTTGGTGCGCTGATAGAGCGCAAAGGCAATAATATTCATATTCAAGGTGGGTATCCGAATAATTTTGCTTCTGGTATTAGAAACGCAAAAGGGGCATTAGACAGTGGTGAATCAGGCTTGGGAGCTAGAATGTTTAGCGCGATAGCCGCCTTATCCAACCATCAAATTAAGATGACTGGACATGGAACACTATTGCAGAGGCCATTTCATGCGTTGGAGGACGCCTTGCAACAATTGGGAGCAACATGTGTGTCGACAGACGGATGTCTACCATTGACGATACAGGGCCCTATCCGAGGTGGAGCTGTAAGAGTGGATGGATCAGTTTCGTCGCAATTTCTAACCGGTTTATTATTGGCTTTGCCTAAAGCTTCGATGCCTTCAAAAGTTGAGGTAATCAACGCCAAAAGTTTACCTTACATCGATATGACTATTGCTGTGGCCAAATTGTTTGGTGTTGATATACAACATCAGGACTATGTGCATTTTGATGTGGCGAATAAACAGGCGTATCAACCAATGCAAACTATCGTGCCGGGCGACTGGAGTGGTGCCGCTTTTTTACTGGTGGCCGGAGCCCTGACTGCTAAAGATGGAATAATAATAGGTCATCTGGATCAAAATATTCCACAAGCTGATAGCGCTATTCTGGATGGTTTGCGTTTGGCTGGTGTGAAAGTGGTCTCGAAAAAGCAAGGGTATTTTGTGAAGCGAACAGAGATTCAGGCATTTGATTTTAATGCTGAACATTGTCCAGATTTGTTTCTTCCTTTGGTTGCTTTAGCGGCCTTTGCCAACGGTGTTTCTACCATTTATGGCGCAAATCGATTGATAAATAAAGAAAGTAATCGCGCCAAGAGTTTGCAGGATGAGTGCGGAAAGGTTGGTGTACGCATCGTTGTTCGTGACAATGAAATGAAGATTTACCCGGGTGCTATACGATCGGGAATAGTTCAAAGCCATAATGACCATCGAATCGCTATGGCAATGAGTGTTATTGCTCTCGCGGGTGATAAGCTTGTGATAAAGGGCGCTGAGTGTATCAATAAATCGTATCCGGATTTTTTCAGGGATCTTCAACAATTGGGAGCTCAAATCAAGTTGAGTTAGTTGCCAATAATTCTTGAATTTCAGATTTTTTAGCTTTACATTAATGCTGATGTTATTTTTGGGGAAATGTGATAG
>JBDKJN010000132.1:0-4989 GCA_039796595.1 Bacteroidota bacterium | reverse complement strand
AGCGCCCGGGACGTCCGTTTAAAATTGACCAAAGGATTTAAAGAATACGTCAGATCATAGGCCGGCGAAAGATGCCATCTATCATTCGATGTGTCATAGATAAAACTGTGGTTTTTCAGATGATCATCGTGATTCGCAAAAACGATATTGAATACCATTCGGCGGAAAATTTCTTCGATTTCAGCGTGCGGTAATTTTAGAAAAAGGGAAAGGTCAAACAGGTTTTCATACGATGACTTAGCCGGATCTTTAAAATCCCATCCCGTCATACCAGATGCCGTCAACACATGCTTTTTTTCCCCATTGACACGATCGAAGCGTTGAGTGGCGAAGTGTCTATTGTCTATCAGCTTAGATTCCATCATATCTATACCACAAACTATTGCAGTCTGATAATATGAATATTCCACCAGCTCTTTGTTATAGCCCTCCTCATCCAAATTTAGTTTCACGATATAATGCAAGTTGTTGGATGAATAGTCCAAGTCACCCGGAAAAATTTTACCTCCGACTCTATCCTCAGCAATGAGAATTTTGGGTCTAGCACCACCTGCAGATGTACCTATTTTGAATATATTCAACAACGCGGCATGATTCAGATTATTCGCCGTTGTATTCTTTTTTAATTCAACGACTTCCTTGAGTACCTCTACAATTTCGTTGAGGTCGATTGTACCCGACTTGGGAATTTCCTTTTTAGGTTGATAGGTCAGCGCACCCATACCTCTATCAGCTACGTAGGCGAGTTGCTCAAGTGCTGTTATTTTTTTGAAATCTCTATTCGAGTTCTCTAGCCACGTTTTAAAAACAATGTTTCCAAACATGTCAGGAAGCGAATCAGCGAAAATTGGAGGTAAACCACGAAATGTTTCGTTGTTGTATTTTTTAAAAACTTGGATAGATGGGATTCGTTGAATGATGCCTGTCGGAGGAATCAGTTGCGAATAACGATTGCTCTCCAAAAATTCAGGGTGATACTGAAAATAAGAAACGGCCTTATTCTCATCCATGCCGATCGTTCCTATTTCCTTATCGAAACAGATGACCTGTATTACCTCATTTTTTGCCATTTGGGTAGAACGATTTTTTATCTACGAAATCTTCACATTTCTCTTGAATGAATGCACGAAAAGACCCCAATTCATCAAAATGCTGAAGAATGAGAAGCAAGGTATCAATGGTAAAGTTGTTCCCATGTTCAATGTTTTGAATCGTTAATCGGGAAAGATTTAAACGATCAGCAAGTTCAACCTGGGTTAATTTTCGCTCGGTTCGCATTTTTTTAACCCATTGACCAACCTCATTTTTTACGTCATGAATTCGAATCGGTGCAAACTCCATAAATGCCTGTTATAATTTACAAAATTAAACCAATATAGCCAATATGTCTATTATACTATAGTATTTTCGAATAGTTTCAATATATCTACTAAAATAGTCAAAAATCTACAATATTGTACAAAATACCTGTTATAATATTCAGAATAGCCGATATACATCAGAAGAAAGGGCTGTAGCTGCGCATTTAAAATTTATGGAAGATTTCATGGCCGTGTGATGATTCGGGTTCGTGAGGAACTGATTCTACGGCCGATAATAATTCGTTTATCAATTGGTCAGCGACGCAAGGCATTGCGTCGGCACGAAGGTTTGAATTTGGAGGTTAAATCCAGTCTCTTTCTGAATCGGTTCTATATCTATCAATTATTTGAAATCACCATAATGTCGCCCCGCTAGGGCTTTGATGATCGCAAAAACAAGAACATCCAACCAAAATGTCGCCCCGCTAGGGCTGGATTTATATACAACCAAAAATTCATATACCCCAGCCTTAAAGTGAGTTTTAAATTTTCCATCATTAATTTCTCCGTACGGGGTGGCCCCCTTTAGGGTCAGGGTGCGGGAGGCGAAGTTGTTGGAAGTTGGAAGTTAGAGGTTGAATCGAGTTTCAACCCTAATCACCTTTCCTTAAATTTTTAAATTTTCAATCATTAATTTCTCAGTCCGAGGTGGCCCCCGTTAGAGTCAGTGTGTGGGAGGTACAGAGGTTGATCCTCGTTTCTAATGAATTCCAAAAAATATCAAGCACAAAAAAACCCCGTCGACCGACGGGGTTTTTTAAATATTCTTGTTTGGATTATCCGTTCAACGCTTCCGCACCGGCAACGATCTCTAGGATCTCTCCCGTAATTGCAGCTTGACGCGCTTTGTTGTAGTTCAATTTCAATTCCTTGACCAATTCACCAGCATTGTCTGTTGCCTTGTGCATTGCTGTCATACGAGCTGCATGCTCAGCTGCATTGCTATCCAACAAAGCCTTGAACAATTGCACGCGCAAAGAACGAGGAATCAAGTCTTCCAAAATCTTTGTCTTCTCTGGCTCGTAGATATATTCAACAGAGCTCGTAGACTTATTGTCAGATTGTGCTACTACCGGCAACATTTGCTCTTGAACGACAACCTGAGTACCAGCATTCTTGAACTTGTTGTACACCAAAATCACTTTATCGAATTTGCCTGCAGCAAACGACTTCATAATTTTATCAGCAACAGCAGAAGAGTTATCGAAAGTCAATTGATCAAAGATTGAAAATGGCGATTCACCAAATTCTCCTGTGTAGTGATTGCTTGCTTTTTTGTAAACGTCAAAAGCTTTTTTACCCAATGACAACACACTGATCTGAGCACCTTTTGTTTGGTTCAACACATTTGCACGAATCTCTTTGATTACGTTGTTGTTGAAACCACCGCACAAACCACGGTTGGAAGTGATCGCCACCACCAATACGTTTTTCACGTCGCGCTGCTGGCTGTAAACCCCTTCGTTTCCGTCCAATGTGCTACTCACATTCGATAAAATCTCTTGAAGTTTTTCTGCATAGGGACGCATTCTTGTGATCGCATCTTGGGCTCTCTTCAACTTTGCAGCACTTACCATTTTCATGGCAGAAGTGATCTGCATCGTGCTGTTTACCGATGCGATTCTTATGCGTATTTCCTTCAGATTTGCCATATCCTAAGCGGTTATCCTGTGGTATTAATATTTGGCAGAAATATCAGCTGCAACTTTCTCAATCACTCCAGTGATGCTATCGTCAATCTTACCGGCTTTCAAATCTTTCAATACACCAGCATGACTGTTCTGCAATACCATCAACAATTCTTCTTCAGCCTTCTTGATGTCTTGTACCGGAACTTTCGAGAACAAACCTTTTGTACCGCAGTAGATGATGGCAACTTGCTTCTCAACTGACATTGGCTCATTTTGTTTTTGCTTCAAAATCTCCACGTTACGCTTACCGCGTTCCAATACGAATTTGGTTACATCGTCCAAGTCCGAACCGAACTTCGCAAACGCTTCCAATTCACGGTATTGTGCTTGGTCCAATTTCAAAGTACCAGCAACTTTTTTCATGGATTTGATCTGAGCAGAACCACCCACGCGGCTTACACTGATACCTACGTTGATCGCAGGACGTACACCGGCGTTGAAGAGGTTCGATTCCAAGAAGATCTGACCATCTGTAATCGAGATCACGTTAGTCGGGATGTATGCAGATACGTCACCAGCTTGTGTTTCGATGATCGGTAATGCGGTCAAAGAACCACCACCTTTTACTTTATCTTTCAATGAAGCAGGAAGATCATTCATCTTCTCAGCTACACTTTGAGTTTCATTCACTTTAGCTGCTCTTTCTAGCAAGCGGCTGTGCAAATAGAATACGTCTCCAGGATAAGCTTCGCGTCCTGGTGGGCGACGAAGAAGAAGAGACACCTCACGGTAAGCCACAGCTTGTTTAGACAAATCATCATAAACAATCAATGCTGGGCGACCAGTATCGCGGAAGTATTCACCGATAGCGCAACCAGCGAAAGGAGCGTAGAACTGAAGTGGAGCTGGATCAGAAGCGGTCGCAGCAACTACACAAGTGTAAGCCATAGCGCCAGCATCTTCCAAATTCTTCACGATAGAAGCTACAGTAGAACCTTTCTGACCAATCGCAACGTAGATACAAAAAACTGGCTCACCAGCTTCGTAGAATTCACGCTGATTGATGATGGTATCGATAGCAACTGTAGTCTTACCTGTTTGACGGTCACCGATAATCAACTCACGTTGACCACGACCGATTGGAATCATCGCGTCAATCGCTTTGATACCCGTTTGTAGTGGCTCTTTTACTGGCTGACGGTAGATAACACCAGGTGCTTTACGCTCCAATGGCATTTCATAAGTAGCACCTTGAATCGGGCCTTTACCATCGATCGGTTCGCCAAGCGTGTTAACTACACGGCCCAACATTCCTTCACCTACGCGAATAGATGCGATACGGTTAAGACGCTTCACGCTAGAACCTTCGTGCAAGTCACCGGCAGGACCTAGAAGTACCGCTCCGACGTTGTCCTCTTCGAGGTTCAAAGCGATCCCTTGAACACCGTTTTCGAACTCGATCAACTCACCGTACTGTACGTTTTTCATACCGTAGATACGAGCGATACCATCCCCAACCTGGAGGACAGTGCCCACTTCTTGCAATTGTGCTTCTGTTTTGAAACCAGCCAACTGCTCGCGCAAAATGGCTGATATTTCTGCAGGTTTTACTTCTGCCATGTGTTTAAGATGTGTTTTCTAACGTTTGTAAAAGGCCGAAGCCTAAACTAAATTCATTAAATCTCTGCGATGTACAGATTATCTGAGAATTCGCGTTTGAGCGACTTCAATTTACCTGATACACTGTGATCGACCAACTGATCGCCAACACGCAGAATAAATCCACCGATCAACTCTGGATCAACGACCTCAGCGATTTCGATGGTACCACCAGCCATACGTTGTGCATGCGCAAGGATTTGATCGCGTGAAGCGCTATCCAATGCTGCAGCTGTTTTTACGTAGGCCACTGTGATGCCTTTCATTGCCTTGTATTGATCGATGAACGATTGTGAGATGTCCGCGAGGAATGCCTCACGACCTTTGCTCACCAAAAG
>JBDKJN010000131.1:0-3909 GCA_039796595.1 Bacteroidota bacterium | reverse complement strand
TCTCAAGTGAAATGATTCTGCCACCGAACAAGGCATCGGCGAACTTTGTCAAGTCAACAGGAGTTGATGTTATCGCACCCGCACCAAGAGGAATTGAATAATGCGTTTCTGATTCTTCAACCCAATTGCCCAGATAGTTGTAAGATTTGCATTCGTTGTTGCGCGTTTTAATAGGGCCAAAGACATAAGTATTCGTAAGCCCCGTGGGTTTAACAATGTGCTCTTGTAAAAGCTCTGCATAGGACTTTGAAAATTCTTTTTCAAGTATAAAAGTAAGCAACACGTAATTGGAGTTGCTATACTCAGCTTTACTGTCTGGTTCGAAATCATTTCCAGCTTTTGCAATCAGATCAATCATTTCTTTTTCTGACTTGGGTTGCGTGTTCCAATTCAAGTAGTCATCATCGTTGGTGAAATTGTGAATGCCACTACGATGTTGGAGCAGGTGGCGCACGGTAGTACTCTTCGCATAGGGCAGGGACGGGAACCATTTGTCTATTGCAATATCTAAACTGATTTTTTTTAATTCCACCGCTTTCATGATCAGCACAGCCGTGAAAGATTTCGAAATTGAACCAATTCTGTATTTTGATTTTTCTGTTGCCTTGATTTTATTCTCGACATCAGCCCAACCACAAGCCCGTGTATAAATGACTTCCCCATTCATGGATACAGCAACACTTCCCATGAATTTGTTGTTTTGTTCAAGCGCATCGAAGTAGCTATCTAGTTTGGCTTTATCGAAAGTTGTTTGCGAAAAGGTGATGATAGCAAACAGTAGAATTGTGAGTGTTGAGATTGTTTTTTTCATGGCTAATTATTGGCTGTTGCAACAGTATTCACTTTCGAATATAATCCGAAATGTAATATAGTCCTATCTGGAATTATTATTGGTTATTATGCTTTGCGAAAGGTTAAATCAGTGGACTTTTGGTGTGGTCTTATAAGGTGAAAAGGAATATTCATTTTGATTTACGATATAAGCAGAGGGTCCTTTTCCTATGTTCTACACAATCAATCGACAAGGGCTGACCTGTCTTTTGTGACTGACTCATTATCAAATAGTAGTTGAATTTTTCTAGATCGCTGTCCGCATTCTCTGATTGCAATTCCAACTTATTTGTGTGTATGGAGTAAGTACCTTTGTCCAGTACATTGCCTTCTTTAGGACCCCAACCGGACCAATGAATATATTCGAATGTACCGTCTTTTTTCAACTGAAGAAACCACCAGTGGTCTAGCAATACACGTAGTGAAAATTTCACGTTGAAGTTTTATCATTGATTGTTTCTGATCTTTTGAGCAGTGTATCAACATGGGAAAAAAAATCGAGATCCGCTAATGTGTCTTGTTGAGTCGATTGTCCAGAAGAATAATGGGGAAACAACAGCATCAAAACAATGATGAGTCGAAAGATTGTCTGGTTTAATTTGCTTATAAGGTCTATCACCAAGAAACTAAAACTAAACGTGCGAAATCGCTAATACCATTGAGTTGAACGAGGTCTTGATTTTTTGTCGAAGACAAAGTAAACAACATCTACTATAGTTCTTGTCCTTATGTATGGAGGTATTCTTTAAGGTGGTTATCCTATGGGTTGGTGACTACACAATCTTCTAACAATCGATCGAACAACTGACGGACTTCTGATAGCGATTTTGAAGAGTGTTCACACTGAAAGAAATATGCAAATCCTTTATGGGTATAAATTTTTGCATAGCCTTTGGTATTCATGAGTGAATTTTTTATGCTGTATTCTATGAGGTCATCGCCCTTTGAGTTATATGTTAGGGTGCTCTCTACAATTTGATTGCTTGCCTCAAGTCGCATTTTTTTCCAGGATTCTTTGACGTCATTGGATAAAGGGAGCTTGGCTACACAAGCCATAAAATTGTTTTTATCACGAATGATAAGTTTGGTCTTTTCATCCGTTAAGTTCTCAAAAATATACCAGTTGCGAGGAACGCGAAATGTCATGAATTTATCAATGTTTTTCTCAGACTCTTCGGTAGTGAGTGACATGCCGAGTTCAGCGCGATCTTCAGCTGACAATGATGCTGCATGATCTTGGTTGCGACGCTTAATGTCCTCCATTAGTGCTTCGATTTGTTCACTTGATCTATCATTTGACGAGTGGTCGTTCATTCGATTACATCGAATGCCCCATCGAATAATCGCAAGCACAACTACGATTACACCCAGAATGATTCGCCAGCTGCTGGTACCGCTATCACTGGAATCATAGTTACCGTCCTTGGTGGCATATTTATCATATACATAGTTTGGACAAGTTGGATCAAAGTCTGCTTTCGCGTTGGTGAGTTGACAGATGGTTTCATGGTTTGGTCCAACGGCACGATTTTGACAAACCTCACAGTATTTGAGTTGTTCTTCACGAGTTATCATAGAAAAGGAATTTTAGTCTTGCAAGTATAAAGATTATTTTCGGTAGAAGGTTGTTAATTGCGGCAAACCCAATCTAGAACTAATAAATTTTATAGCATTAAATCGCGCATCGGTTACCCAAAAAGATGCGCCACCATTTCCTCTACTTTGGTAATGGCTACTACTTTAATACCTGCACTCACAGATTCCAGCCCTTTGCTATAACCTGAAACAAAAATGGTTTTGAAGCCGAGTTTTTGGGCTTCTGCAATACGGTTGTCGGTTCGGTGCACGGGTCGTATTTCGCCGTTTAGTCCAACTTCACCCGCAAATGCGGTGAGGGCGGGTAAAGCGATGTCTTCGTTTGAACTGAGAATAGCGGCTACCACTGCGAGATCCATGGCAGGATCATCGATGCGAATGCCACCGGCGATGTTTAAGAAAACATCTTTGGCACCCAAACGGAAGCCGCACCGTTTTTCTAATACGGCTAAAAGCATATTCAGTCGACGTATGTCAAATCCAGTAGTGCTGCGTTGTGGAGTGCCATAGACCGCAGTGCTTACGAGACTTTGAATTTCTAAAAGAATAGGCCGTATACCTTCCATGCAAGCGGCAATGGCTGAGCCACTGAGTTGTTGGTCGTGTTGGTGGATGAACAAATCACTTGGATTATTCACCTCAACCAAACCAGAATGACGCATTTCGTAAATTCCCAATTCATTGGTGCTGCCAAATCGATTTTTAGGTGTACGCAATAAGCGATAGATATGCTGACGATCACCTTCGAATTGTAGCACAGTGTCTACCATGTGTTCTAATACTTTTGGGCCAGCAAGAGTACCTTCTTTAGTGATGTGGCCGATCAGAATCACCACTGTATTGGTTTCTTTGGCATACTTAAGCAGTTGGCTGGCGCATTCACGCACTTGTCCTACACTTCCTGGAGGGCTGTCGATGGTTTCGGTGCTCAAGGTTTGAATGGAGTCGATTATCGCCAATTGAGGTTGGTGCTCGGCAAGGTGGTGCAAGATGTTTTCAAGTCCTGTTTCCATCAACACCATACATCGTGGATTAGAATAACCAATGCGATCGGCTCGCATCTTGATTTGTTCTGAACTTTCTTCACCGCTGACATAAAGCACTGACATATTCAGTTGCCGGAGCGCCAGTTGTATCATGAGTGTCGATTTGCCAATTCCTGGCTCGCCACCAAACAATAACAGGCTACCGGGTACCAATCCACCGCCTAATACCCGATGCAATTCCTGATCTAGAATATCGATTCTGGGCAGAACTTGCGTTTCTAAGTCCTGAATGAGTTGAGGTTCATTTTTTTTGCGACTGCCGGTTGAAGAATTGGATTTTTTCTGAATAACTTCCTCAACAAAGGTATTCCACTCTCCGCAGGATGGGCATTTGCCCAAATACTTAGCGGCCTGTGTTCCACAGTTTTGACAGAAAAAGGCAGTTTTGACTTTGCTCATTGTGTAATGCTATTGGCGGCAATAATTGCTATGCAAA
>JBDKJN010000130.1:0-4953 GCA_039796595.1 Bacteroidota bacterium | reverse complement strand
ATGCTGCAGATATCGTTCTGTTCTAACATTTATGCCGCAAACAAGGTTGTAAGTGATTATGAAGTGACATCTGTCTTGGCCGTTTCTACAAGTCGCGCGTTTGATCTATTGGATGTATATTTGTTGGTACAATAACAGCGGAACCACACAATACATTCAGTTTGTGACGTTGGTAACGCATGTTTAAATCAATGAAAATAGAATATCCTGCAAAAGTTTTGCTTGCATGGGCTGAAGCGGTTCGTGGCAACAAGGAAATCAAAGACTGGTTAATGGCCAACGGCTATCCAGAGCTGGGATTGTTTGTGCATGCCTTGCATAACCAGACTTCGGCGCGACAGTGGCTGATGGACAATGGGTTTCCCCATTTGATGGCTGTTATTCGTGGGTCGGAAGGAGATGAAAATGCTTGTCTTTGGCTGCGCAAATTTGAGTTGCAGGCTTTCGAACATCTCGCAAGGGCTGCTGACAATAGCGATAAGTCATTGCTCTGGTTGACTGAAAACAATTGGCCTGAATTGGCGGTGATGGCAGGTAGGATACGAAATGTCAAGAACGATATTGAACGCTCCAATAACGATGTACACCGCATTAGCGCTGATTAATTCATGGTGTCATAATTCCGATAATTGAATCTTTTATTGTGGTTTGACGCAAACAACGCATGAAGCGCGGTCATGATTCGTTCCCATGTGCAGGACAGCAGGTTTTGCAGGTACTACTTTGGACAAATAAATGGTCTGTTGCTCGGCGGTCAAGAGACTTTGAATGCTCAAATCTCGATCTTCTTTTAGCGATTTTTTTTCGGCTCGTAATTCCGCAAAGCTGAGATCTTTATCAGATTGTGGAATATCCATTCGTGCGATACGGTTGACCTCCTTATCAATAGCTTGCAAGCGCGAAATAGGAACTTTATATATACTATCGATACGATTCAACGTGCTGTCTGGTAACTGCAGTTCGCTTCGTAATTTTTGCAGAAACAAAGAATCGGCTGGAGCCAGGGTTTGGCCAATCGCAGAGGAGTTGAAGAATAAGATGCCCACCATAATGCTGGCGATGGAGATCAATTGAGTCTGGAAGTGGCTAACTTTTAAATTCTGAAGTTTAAAGACCTTGCAAAAAGAACTACAAGCATCCAACCAATAATCGAGGAGGCTCGATAGTGATAAAGGTTTGGGATTGGTGTTATGCAAGGTCATTGTACACTGAGTAGGTTTCTAACAGGGTATTTTGCTACAAATAATTTGTCAAATTTATTCCATGGTAACTGCAGTGCCTGAAACGGTCACCATCAACATGGATCCTGCTTTACCAACCGTTTCGTAATCAATATCTATTCCAACAATTGCATTGGCACCTAACTGAGTAGCTTCTGCTATCATTTCATTAATGGCCGATTGTCGTGCTTCCCGCAACGTACTTTCATAGCTACCACTTCTTCCTCCAACAATATCGCGAATACCTGCGAGGAAGTCCTTAAAAATATTTGCCCCTAAAATGACTTCACCTGTTACTAGTCCTTTGTAGGACGTGATTTTTTTACCTTCAATAACGGCTGTTGTTGTGCAGAGCATGGTTTTTTGTATTGATGAACAAATATAAGAATCTTACGAAGTTTCTGAACATATCCATGCGATCATCTGCGTTATAGCGGTCCTTGGATTCTGAACATTTGGTGGCTGGTGGATCAAACATGTCAAATCTTTTGGAAATGCATCTATCTTTGCGTCGATAGAGGTGGAAAACGAAATATGTTTTCCTTAAAATGGGAACTCCGGTGTAAAACCGGGACTGTACCCGCAGCTGTAAGCATCATCACAGCAACCTGAATCTACATACCACTGGCATAACCGGGAAGGTAAAGGTTGCGATGTAAGTCAGAAGACCTGCCCTGTCATTATAAGCCAAAAGGATTCGGGAAGAAATCCGTAAGCAAAATGAAGAAGCTCGTTCTCATATGCTCCTGTTTAGGATTGTTAGTGTTGACTGCTCAGGGTCAGCATGTCGATTCTTTACCCCAGATCAATGTGTTGAAAGATGTAGTTATTATTAGTCCTCCAAAGGATGTAAGCAAACGGGAAGAGTGGCAAACGATTGCTCCGTTGCACCTGGGACAGTTCCTACAGAATAACGGTTATGGACAAATTCAGGCGTATGGTCCAGACGGTACAACCAGCAGTTTGCGTTTGCGCGGGCTAGCGTCCGACTATACCACAGTGTATTGGAACGACATTCCGTTGAATTCAATCACGCATGGTGGAACTGATCTCTCAATGATTCCGTTGTTTTTTCTGGATGAGGTGGAGAGTGATCGTACGCGATGGCAAAGCACCAATCAGTGGAACAACATGAGCAATGGTCTCTATTTGAGGTCTGGATTAGTCGATGATAAAGTGCGCAACAAAATTCGTTTGGTGCAATCGTATTCATCTTTGCGAAATGCATCGAGTGGGTTAGAGTGGGGTTGGAACCGAATAGTCATGGCGAAAAGGAGGGATGAGCGTAATCAACATCCATGGCGCTTGGGAGGATCGACAAGGGTGTTTTTGCAAGAATTGCGGAATGAATTCGACTACATTGATGAATTCCAATTCGATAAACCAGAACTACGTCAGCATCATAACGATGGGTGGAATCGAGGACTGCTTCAAACCTTGTATGTGGCTAAAGGACGCCAAAGAATAGAATTGGACGGATGGTGGCAGGAACGTAGTATGGCGCTCCCGCTCAAAATGGGTCAAACGGGCATGTCATCACAGGAACAAGATGATCGCATTCACCGAATGAACATTCGGTACAGTGTTGTTAGAAGCAACTTCGCATATAAACTGGCCTTGGCTGAGAACCATGAATACATGGCTTATCGCGACCTTCAACAGTCGAATGGTCAATGGCTTTTGGATTCACGTTCTAAGGCCACTACGCGATTGTTGAATAATACGATTACATGGCTGCCCAACCAACGGTGGTATTTAGGATTCTCTGCACTGGGTGTGAGCAATAGTGTAGTGAATACCAACTATGAAAGTGGCAAGCAAAGACTCAATTGGATACAATTGGCAGGTGATGCGCGATGGAGATTGGGGCCAATGACATTTGCCGTTGGAGGAAGACAGGAGTTCCGTGAGATTATTACAAAACCCAATGGACACCTTTCAGCCTCTTGGAAAGGACGTGCAAATCATCGAAGGGTAGATTGGAATACACAATTGCAAATTGCTCGTCGGTTTCGTTCGCCAGATCTCAATGATTTGTATTGGGTGCCAGGAGGAAATCCACTCCTCAAACCCGAAGAAGGAGTAACAGTAGATGGTTTTGTGAATTTTAATGGAGCTATTGGGGCATTTTGGAATTGGAAGATTTACTGCAATGCTTACTACACGGAGTTGAACAATATGATCGTCTGGTTACCTGCAAACCAATCGTGGTGGTCACCAATCAATTTGAATCGTGGACAATCAAAAGGTATCGATGGATTATTGGAGTGGTCCTTTAAGAGCAAAATCATTCAATGGGAGAACAAATACCGAGTTCAACTCAATCGCAGTATGTCTGAGGATAAATTATTGCCGTATATGCCGCAATACATTCATGCTATTCAAACCGGTCTTGGCTGGAGTAAATGGACAGCAGGAGTGTCAGCCGTGCATACATCCGTGCGGTACACAGAAGCTCAGAATAAATCGATTTTGGCCTTGGATCCATATTGGCAGTTGGGAGGGGAATTGGGTTATCGACAAACCTGGTCGAATCATACACTGCAATTGGTGTTGGCGTTGGTTAACGGATTGGACATCCGTTACCAAAGTGTTCGCGGATACGCAATGCCTGGTCGTTATGTGCAACTTCAAATCAGTTATTTAATCAATCAGAAATATGAAATCAAAAGCAATCAAGTGGAGCTTCTTCGTGGGCTTGGCGGTTCTTAGCACAGTGGGATGTAAGAAAGAAAATGAAACAGAGGATCCTGTCCCAACTGCGGGGTCAAAAATTTATGTCAGCAACGAAGGTAATTTCGGTGGCAGCAATGCCGATGTTTCATACATCGATGATAGTGGCGTGATTCGCAACGATGTTTTTCTCGCGGTGAATGGTGTGCCACTTGGTGACGTTCTTCAATCGCTCACAATCGAAGGCAATCGCGCGTACGCCGTTATGAATAATAGCAACAAGGTAGTTGTTTTTAATGCGACTACTTATGCTCCACTGAGTGTAATTGATAATATCACCTATCCTCGTCACATGCTTCATACATCGAATAGTAAGGCCTATATCACAGCAGGTGCAGGTGAAGGAACCGTTTATCCTTTGGATAAGACAAGCATGACATTGGGCACGGGAATAGCAGTAGGAAATGGACCTGAAGGCATGACTATGAGCAACAACCACTTGTATGTATGCAACAGTGGTGGTTGGGGTGTTGATCAAACGGTTTCTGTTATCGATTTAGATACCGATGCAGTAACAACGACGATAACTTTGTCGGATATCCCAGTTAAAGCCGTAACGGATGCCAATGGTGACGTTTGGGTCCTTTGTAAGGGGCAAACTATTTACGATGAAATGTGGACGGTTATTGGCCACACGGATGCTAAAGTTTATCATATCGATGAAATGACCAATGAAGTTATTGAGTCCTTCGAAGTTGGTGAAAATGGAGATCATCCAGAATCGTTCACTATCGCAAAAGACAAACAAACCCTATATGTTGTAAATGGAGGTGTTTATTCAATGCCAATTAATGGTGGTTCATGGCAGTTGGTAGTAGCAGGCAACTTCAAGACCGTTGATGTATCGCAGAAAGATGGAAAGTTATGGTTAACCGGCGCCAATGGTTTTGTAAATCCTGAAATTGTTTACCACTACACCACAGCTGGCGTATTGATTCGCCAATTTACAGCGGGTATTGGTGCGAATGGCGTAATAGAGAAATAGTGAAATCGTAATTAT
>JBDKJN010000129.1:0-4155 GCA_039796595.1 Bacteroidota bacterium | reverse complement strand
TGGCTAGCCGATAAGTTCCGAAATTATAGGCCAGTATAGTATCGATGCTTTCCTTAGATAAATTATAATAAGCATTCATATGAAGAGAGCAGAACTGGATGCATTCAGAATCGTATTGATTTAATTTTTCTTTGGCATTGATGGCATTGTAATAACATGCGTATTTCAGCCAATTCGTATTTAACAAGGGCATAGCTTTGCGCACATATTCAAGACCAGCTGTGTTTTGATTCTTTACTATTAATGATTCTGCAAATGCTACGTAGAATTGACCTCTTATTTGTGAGAAGTTGTCATAATTGATGACGTAGTTTACACCATCCATGGTGTAGCGCAATGGAAATTGTGAAGCATCAAAATAATTCATGTCTTCGGGCAATTCTGTGAAATACTGGTGTGCGAGATCGAATTTTCCAATAGTGAGGTATCCGAATGCATAATTGAATTTGAAGTTCATATAGAAATATCGCGCTGTTGTCGCGATGCCTGCATCTGTACTCAGTTTTAATATGCGCAAGCGTTCCATAGCTGTTTCAGAGACGTCGTGAATGCTATCCATTACCTCATTTTTGTTTGGTTTGGATCTAACGTTATCAACGTCGACTTTGAGTCGATTGTAGGTCGCGACGACCTCGCCTAGCATTGTGGCTTCCGATTGAGAATAAGAAAGGATAGATGTACAGAGCAGACCTACCAGGCATAGGCCTCGGAGCACGGTTCGATGGTTGATATTTGATGTCATGATGATTTGCTTGAGTGCAACAAAGATCGTTCACCCAATTGGACACCATCTAAGGTGTTTAACGTAAATCGAATAACATGCTCAATTACTTAAAACCAAACCAAAAGCATTCCTAATCCTAGATGACAGAGTAGGGAAGGCTTGCAAAGCAACACGGCCAGATCAATAGATAACCACCTTGGACTGTAGTACTTGTTTTCCATCAAGATTCGCACGCAGGTGATAAACACCGGCAGGCAACTGTTCAACAGACAAGGTATTGACTCCTCTTTGCAAAGCACCTTGAGCAACCAGTCTACCAGAGGCATCCAAAAGCATCCACAGGGCATGCTCTGGCTCACAGTCAACCAAATTCAATTGAATAGTGTGATCCGCTGGATTCGGGTACAGGTTCATTTTGGCCTGAAGAAGTGGATCAACCGTCAATTCTGGAGCATATCCGATAGTGAAGATTCCCTCATTCGGAAGATCGAAACTGGCGGTTAAATCATTACCATCAAGCACGAGCGGCACAAAAACCAATGCACTATTGATGCTAAATTGATCATCTGCGGTGTAAATAATTCCCAATCCTTCGGTTTGATTAAACAAACTTGCTGAAAGCGAAATAGTGATTGTTCCGCAGTCACCCGTTTCAGTAAAGCCAAAAGTTTTTTCTATACGCTCTGACAAAAATGGGTAGGCATTGTTTGTCATATTGAAACTATCATCATCCTGGCCGATCAATAAATAATCCCCGTTGGTCAAACTTTGTGCATTGGACAAATGAATCTGACTCAATCCTCGAGCCTCCAAATGGCGATCATGTGGACCTTCCATTCCAATGCCGATCACTTCCAGGGGCTGTTCGGGGTGGTGATACAATGACAATGGGCCGAGATCAATACCATAACGTGAAGCCAGATAATTGGTGACAATTCTATTCGCCACTGGCATTAGACGTTCACCATATAAAATTTCTTCGCCGATCATCCCTTCGCCGTAGCGGTCACCAAAGTCACGGCCAATGTTGATGTTAATGAGTGCATTGTCTATACGTTCTCCGATGTTAACTCCTGGCAGATATTGAATATGGTCATCGAAAAGTGTCTGCATGGTTTGATATATGTCGTCTTGTTCATATAGCAGTCCATACATGTGAGGAGCAGACGCATCTCCAATATAAAAGGTATTTGTACCGCTATACCCTTCGTTGTTGTCAAGGACTTCTGCATGAAATTGCTCTTCATTTTTCCAGGGGTGAAGTAAATATCCATTGGGCATGCGAGCACTAGCAAACCAACCATGTTCGTTGAAGGAAATTTCAGGGCATTCAGCTATACAATAAGCACTCATGCTTCTGCCACTTGGAATGTCTTCTGCCACTAAACGATCATCGTCTCCATCAAAAGCAATGGCAGTTCGACCACCAATTCCATTTTCGTCGAGCATCAATGCTGGCATTCGATTGTTTTCGTTTTCCAACGCTACATTACCATTGCCATAAACATCACCCCAGATGGACACATTCCCCATGTTGGTAGTTGTGTTGACGTCGGCTCGCAACCATAGATGCAATGATGAGGCATCTCCAACACCGCCCGGACCATCAGGTCCCAATAGGGCAGGAGCAGGAAGTGAGATCAGGCGTAAAGTGTCGCTGGGTAGATTGCCCAAATTGTTATCAATTGTCAGTGCAACCGATGCCGGTACGACGATATGAATGGGACCAAAGGCGGAGGGTGTCAGGTTGACAACATAATTGGAAGGACCCCCTGTAATGGTGTTAACCGTTGCATTGATAACGTCAAGATCGTTGAGATCATCAAAGTCGCTCATGTCTGTGTCACTTAGCCCATTTGCAAAACGAACACTTACCTCAAAATTGCCATATACTTCAACAGTATTCATGAGTTGTTCTATTGCACATACTGGTGGAAACACTTGAATAGATGTTGAATAAAGATCACTCTCCCACAAACCACGACCATACGTCGAAGCCTTCAGGCGATGTTGACCAGCAGACGGGCTATAGTAAATTTCCAATTCAGTTACACGCGCGCTAAGTGGCATTCCCTCATTGAAGGGCAACCAGTCTGTCATAGTGCTATCCTTGTACCAAACACCCATATCTGATCCTACGTATAAAGCTTCAATTCCAGAGTCTGTGGTGTCCAGAACCATACAGTTCATTGTAACATCGGGCAAGTTAGAGGTCAAGTTTTCCCAGGTTTCACCTCTATCCATGCTTTTGTAAACATTGGTTTCAAAGCAGATATAAACAACATTGCTATCCAAAGGATTGGTTTCAATGGCATTCACTGGCGCATTGAATACGGGTAAGTCATTCGAGAGATTGACCCATGTTGGATTCTCCGAATACACATCACTTGTGCGAAATAGTTTACGAGATCCTTCGCTTGCATAAAAAATATTGGGGTTTGCAGAACAATGTTCCATCTCATTGATATCGGTGGTATTGTTGCCACCCAAATTGTTACTGATCCGGACCCAAACCATTTCGTCCAAGGCATTCACTTTGATATTGGTTGAACGCCAGACATTTTTTAGACCAACAAACATGGTATTTCCGGTAGTATCAGTCCGATCAAGCAGATACGGCGTATTCCATGCTCCACTTTCATTGATGTTTAAAACATCAATACCACAGATTTTTTGGTTTACGACATTGGCGTTTGTGCGATAGATGTCGCCATAATAAATACTTCCGTAGCGAGTTATGTCATTGAGGTGATCATAAGCACATTCAAATCCATCACCACCGCCTCTTCGTTTCCAAAGTAGGCCATTGAACTCGGCAGTGCCATTGTCCTGGAAACCGGTAAGGGTATTGTTTGGAGAATTTATACTCTGACCCAATTGATAAATTTGACCATTGATGATACCATGGCTAATGTCAATCCATTCATTGTGATTGGCGTAGCGATAAATTCCACCATCATTATTTAAATACAATTCATGGGTGACAGGCGAAAATTGCGACTCATGTTGATCAACATGTAAAAAATTTGGATTGATATCAACCCAGGTTACCCCCGCATCAACAGATTTTTTCATGCGAATTCCACCTACATACACCACTTGAGCGTCAAGTGGATCAACAGAAAGACAGAGATCGTACCATGCCTGTCCTCCGCTACTCGAGCCATCTGCGGCCCAGCCCATGATATTTGGTGAGTCACTTTGTTCAACAAAGGTCTGGCCTGCATCTGTGCTGAGATAAAATCCAGAGAATTCGGTTGTTCCTGTTTTTAAAACATAAACATTATCGGGTGCCGCCGGCGAAACGTCAACACACATTCTCGCTCCCGTACCTAATACTTGCATGATATAATCCCATTCTACACCGCCATCGTAACTGATGTATAAGCGACCGCCACCCGTTGCGTATATCGTTTGATCATTCGTAGGAT
>JBDKJN010000128.1:0-2568 GCA_039796595.1 Bacteroidota bacterium | reverse complement strand
CAGTGTTTGTCGTATAACACGACTTTAAAACAATCTGCAAACTAAAACACCCTACAATGAAAGGAATCATCCTCGCCGGCGGAAGCGGAACTCGCTTATACCCATTGACCATGGCAGTTAGCAAACAGCTCATGCCTATCTACGACAAACCCATGATTTATTACCCATTAAGCACCTTGCTTTTGGCTAATATTCGTGAGATTCTCATCATCAGTACGCCGCATGATATGCCCGGATTTCAAAAACTCTTGGGCGATGGATCCCGTATCGGTTGTTCATTCTCTTATCAAATTCAAGAAGTTCCAAATGGACTTGCGCAAGCCTTCGTACTGGGCGAACAATTCATCGGCAATGACAAGGCAGCACTTGTGCTAGGCGACAATATTTTTTACGGCCGCGGATTCGGCAATATGTTGCGCGAAAACACAAATATCGAAGGCGGGTTGGTGTATGCGTATCATGTGAGCGACCCGGAACGTTATGGTGTAGTTGAATTCAATGCAGAAGGACAAGCCATTAGCATCGAAGAAAAACCTAAACAACCCAAAAGCAATTACGCCGTTCCCGGATTGTATTTCTACGACAACGATGTGGTAGCGATTGCCAAAAATTTGAAACCAAGCGCACGCGGTGAGTATGAAATCACCGACGTCAATCGCGAATACTTAGCTCAAGGTAGACTTAAGGTTCAAAAGATGGATCGAGGAACAGCTTGGTTAGATACAGGCACCTTTGCTTCTTTGATGCAAGCAGGGCAATATGTTCAGGTCATTGAAGAACGTCAAGGATTAAAAATTGGATGCATAGAAGAAATTGCATGGCGCCGTGGATTCATCTCTGATTCTGAACTTGAGCAATTGGCTGGACCATTGATGAACAGCGGCTATGGCAAATACATGATCGAACAATTGCGAATGGGTAAAGGATAATCCTCGACTCATCAGAAGATATTCAAACCGAAACTACCCCGCATATTCTCATGCGGGGTTTTTTATTTCCTATTTATTGGTGAATAAACATTTAGGTGTACCTTGTTCAATCATTCACTACCATAGCATCGCGTTGATGTCCTCCACATATACCTCACATAACGTCATCCAGCCCAAACTTGCATTTACACCATGGACAATGAAGTTCTGGAGATACGCTTTGTGTCAATTTGGCCCTGAGTGTTTGATTATCGCTGTTTCATTTCGATTCTACGCATTATTTTTCTATAGCGCACTCAATTCGGATCATGGAATTGTCCTAGCCATGACGCAACAATTTGATGGACGCAACGACCTCTTTTTTTGGAGTCAAAATCGCATAGGATCGCAGTTATCCATGATTTGCCATTCCCTATTGACGATCTTCCCAATGAATCATGTGCTCTTGTATTCCATTTTGCATTTCGCCGTTCTGATTCTTGGGTATCTCGCTTTACGAAGCATGATTCAAGGCAAACATTTACGATGGCTTGCATGCGTACTATGGTTTTTACCGCTCTATCATTTTACAGATTTTCTCACCTTTTCTTACGGACTCTATTTCAGTGTGTTTCTATGCGCCTTTGTAGTTTGTCAACGCATCAATGTCGCAACTCAATCAAAATTACCCATGGTTTTGAGGCTTTTACTTTTTGAGTTTTTATTGTTCCAAAGTCTTTGGTTAAATGAAATGGCGCTTATCGCAATTCTTGCTTTGGTCACAAGTTCGGCAATTGAATACGTCGCGAAGAAAAATAACAACTCATTCGCATCCTTATTTCTAATAGTGACAATCACATTCATGACTGTAGGAATGTATTATATGTTTCGAGGACTCAGTCCCAATCAAAAAAACTATACCGAACTGCCTGATTTGGATTTGTTGTGGCCGTCAGTAAAAACGCTTGGATATCAATTGTACACGCTTGTCATTGGGCAAGGAAAGGAATACTTCACAGCACTTTTTCTCATTGTACTTATTACTTTATACTTCGGAATTCTATCAAAGATGAGATGGTCAAGGCTCAAGGAAATTCTATTGACAGACTCATTCATTCGGTTTCTCCTTTTACATATCGTGCTCACACTATTCCTTGTTTGTACCTCATCATGGGTCAATGAGATGCTCATACCTCGGCGCTATTTTTGTGTTTTTGCTTTGGAGGTAGCATTGCTCTGTGTCTTGTTGTTAAACCATATCCAAATGAAGTGGAAGTGGACCATACCCTTTGGAGTAGTTGTAAGTGTTTGTTCCGTAGGCAGCATCTGCACGCACCTCTGGGTGTTTCCCAAAACTCTGCAACCAAGGCGCTCGCTGGAAATGGACTTCGTGCAACTCGGAGAAGCTGGATTGATTGGTGATTATTGGACCACCTATGTTGTCCAAGGCCTCTATCCGAACATCATTGCCACACCACATGATCTCGATGATGTTAAACACCTGAAGCAGGTCAAAGATGTCATGGCTCAGCCCACTATTTATCTCATTCAAGACATGTGGTTGGATCAATTCCCAGAAGAAATCGTACAATTCAATACCAAACTTTATCGAATTGGTGACCAAAAAAAATGTGGAAGCATGACGATATGCGCCTACAGC
>JBDKJN010000127.1:0-5792 GCA_039796595.1 Bacteroidota bacterium | reverse complement strand
CAGGTGTATGAAAGCGATGAACATGCTTAAAAAGCCTCCTATACAGTGAAGATTGGTGTTGTTATTCTGCCAAAGGGTCTGCATCTCTTTTTTTCTGATGATTAAAGGATAGGTTATTCTAAAAGGGGTTTATTGTAGCTATGTACAATGTTGAGTGTTTAGGAATGGTTTATTGCTTTATGTGTTTCTAAATGATTTATCGCTACCTAAAATTTTACTCCATTCAACGGTCCTGAATGCGGAATGTAATTGGGCATTAGTGTTGGATACTGATGCGGATCGGTGCTGATTCCATCATAAACACTAGCGATATTCGTGCGGTCATCGACAACTACACATCCCTTCATTTTACCGAAACTTTGAAAATATGGTAGCAAGTTTTTCGTGCAGCCACACTTCCAGCCTTTTGATCCTCCGAATTTGATATAGTTTAGTCCAAATGTCATTTTCCAGTTGAGCGGTGTGGCATTGGCGAAAATGACTTCCCCGGTGCATCCATTGGCTTTTGTAATGTTTTCAAGCCCTACTGGTGCGGATGCAGGTTTCTTATTTTCGTCTACCCATGTAATCGGAACCATAACCTGGTCGTATGTCAATAACTGGACAAACGTTACAATCATTGCGGCACCTTTATACATGTCGACGCTGGTTGGTTTTTTACTGTATGTAATAACCGTTGTGGTTAACTCATTTCCTGACATGGTTCGGTAACTTCTTGTCCAACCACCATTGCCGTCAGGGCGTGGATCTTGATACCACGTGCGATCAAACATCACCATTTGACCAGATATACCTCTCAGGAAGAAACCATACTGTTTCAAAGAAGCTGTTACATCCATTTTGCGATTATCATTAAAGGAATAATGGCGGTAAATGAAATGGCAAAAGGTGAGTCTAGAATTGATCTATGTCAATAACGGATTTAAGGTCGAGAAATTTTTTTTCGTGCTCGACTCAGCGATTCTGGAGTTATGCCTAAATAGGCAGCGATCATTTTTTGCGGGACACGTTGGGCAATATTTGGATAAGTTTTGAGAAAGTCGACATAGCGTTCTTCGGCCGTAGCGCTCATTAGCATAACCACTCTTGTCTGTAATGTGCCAATCCGATTGATGAACCTTTGAATTTGGTTTTTGAGTTCTTCTTCTGGTAATTTATGGATGTTGATGACAAGTGATTTGGGTATGACGTAAATCTCAGAATTTTCAAGAGCATCTATTGTCAATTGAGCACATGGAATATTGGTTAAAGGACTAAAATCCATAATAAACCAATTTTCAGGCGCAAACATAAACGTGTGTTCCTTACCCTTATTGTCGAGGTAATAACTCCGAAGAAGACCGCTTTTTACAAAAAAAGCCTGTATTTGTGTGTCGCCACTGTGTTGTAAGATTTCACCTTTTGCTACTTGTTTTTCGCTGTATGTTTCTGCAAAAGTATTTGACATAGTCTGATAGATATGATTAAGCGAAACGCTGAGGCCCTCAATAATGCAAGCTGAACGAAGCCTTCAATCGTGTAAATAAAGTAGGAAGTATTTTGTTTCTGCCCACCTATTTATAGGACAAATATATACGGCATTAAATAATTCATAGATGAGTGTTTGGTTTTAGCGTATGTCGGATATTCAGCATCGTGTAACGCCGGTAACAAAACCATCCGGTGTCGTCAAACGCAAGTGGTGACGCCAGGCATGGCGTCCCCCCCTCTGCACTAAAGGTGCCAATAACCATACGTTGCACCCGCACCGCAGGTGCAAATACCATCACCCCACCAACCTCTCTTTCAGTATCTTCTTATATGAATCCGACACAGGAAGCTGCTGTCCATTCGTCAAGGTCACGCGGTTGTTATTGAATTCGACAACGGCTTTGAGTTGGACCATATAACTTTTATGAATGCGAACGATCCACTGCGGGTCCAATTGATCTTCCATTTCTTTGAACGTCTGCAAAGTCATGATCTTGCGCTGGTGCGTGATGATTCGTCGATAATCACCCATGCCTTCGATGCAGATCAAATCCTTGTAATACACCGTTTCAAAACGGGTTTCGGTTTTGACCATAAAAGAAGCAGGTGTAGCCGCGGCCTGCAAATGATATTGGCGCAGTTTGTCCAAAGCTTTCCCCAATCGTTCCTGGGTATATGGTTTGAGCAAATAATCACAGACGTCTAAATCAAATCCTTGCAATGCGTATTGACTATTGGCCGAAATAACAATAACAGGTGGAAGCCCTGCTTTCTTTTTCATGGCCTGCAATCCATTCTGGTTGTGAAGATGGACATCCAGAAATACCACATCTATTTTTTCAGTCTTGGCAAAGACCAGCCCTTGTTCGGGATCGTCAAAACACTGAACAATGTGAACATCATTGTGCACTGCGAGTGATCGTTTGAGGTTCTCAACCGCCAAAGGCTCGTCTTCTATAATGATGCAGTGTATCATAATTTCTGAATGATGAGGGTTTGCACAAATTCTTGACCATCACATTCAGCAGTGAATTGAGCGCGATCATCATACAATGCTTTGAGGCGTTTGCGTGTGAGTTCCAAGCCTAATCCACCTTCAGCTGATACGGAGTGTTGACCAATTGAATTACGAATGCTGATGAATCCAAGGCTGGGTTCAATTCTTACACTGATATGGACGGGCTGATCAACATTGATGTCGCCATGCTTAAATGCATTTTCAATCAAGGGAAGTGTGATCATGGTGGGAATTTCGACGTCTTCGGTATCGCCCTCTATTTTCCATCGAAAGACCTGTTCGCTTTTGAATCGAAGTTTTTGCAAAGCCAAATAATCTTCGAGTAGCATGATTTCGCGATCCAAGGGATGAAGTTTGGTTTCTGTTTCGTACACCAATTGCCGCATGAAATGGCTGAGTCGATGCAGGTATTCCGAAGCTTTTTCAGGTGAAATATGACTGAGCGCATCGATATTGTTAAGTGTGTTGAATAAGAAATGGGGATTGACTTGAATCCGCATCAAATGCAGTTCAGCTTCCAATCTATCTTGGGCCAGTTGTTCTTTGATACGAAAGTCATGCGTGGACTGAAGGAATCCTCTTACAATACATCCTAGAGTTAGATTCACAATGCCGATAAATGACATCACAAGCAACTCTGCAAGTGCCGAATTCCAACCGTCAGCAAAGAGGATGTTCGATCGGTTGCAGATCGACATGGTGATTCCTCCCAGGATGGCTGCCCCAATGGTCGCGAGGATGGAGTAAAAGACAAACGCCTTGTTTTTACGTTTCGATAAGAGCCTTGGAAATCCTATAAAATAACCGTAGTAAAATCCTAAGAGTCCGGGCACGAAAGCAAATCCAATGATCAAACGGAAATAGAGCGACCATATTTGAGATAAGTCTTGTTGAGGCTCCTTTCCGTTGATGGCCAATGTCAAAAAGAAAATCAGGAACAATAGGGTATACATCGACCAATAGGCGAGGTGCAATAACCCTATAGATAGTTTCCTCATTATGCTTTGTATTTGCGGTAAAGGAACGAAAAGTAAGCGATGGCCACAAACACTGCAAACCAAACCCAGGAGAGCTGATAGATCGAATAAGGGAATTTGAATTTTTCTTGTCCTGACATGGTTAAGAAATGAAATGTGGTGTATGAAAACGGAACACAATAGCCGTGTTTCCATTGTAACGCAAAAATGCTCGCCACAATACATACCAGGCCAATTGAAATCGGAATGATAAAATTGGAGAATCGCAAGTTCAGGAGATAGTGAAAACCAACGAGGGGCAAAGATGTCAACCAAATCGCACCGGCATCGGCAAGCATTTTTCCCATTGGAGGCATGTGTTTGGGAACCTCAATGGACGAATGCAATAGACCTGGAACTATTCCCGAGACTATGATGGCTGCGTGAAATGCGATGTAGAATAGAAAAAGTAAAGTCATTATGACCGCCAGCTTTGCGAAAAAAATCGTGGACAACGACTGTGGCGTAAGAAGTGTTTGTTTCCATGTGGTATTGCGAAATTCCAATTGCGTCAACATGCTTGTGATAAGTATGATGCCAAAGGGTAGGAGCAACACCGACATGAATTCCCATGTTCGGATGTAATGGCGTTCCCAAAAAACTTCGGGGTTGGCACTATATGACAATTGATCAGGTGCATACAATTGGGCGACTACCATAATTACTGGGATAAAACATGCACCTAAAATACATAGGCGTATGGCTATGGTGTTGCGTATTTTTTGCCACTCGCATGCGTAGCTTCGGAAGAATATGGTGTTCATGAGTTTTGGATTAGGCGTAAAAAGTGAGATTCTAGATCGTGTTGGCGTTGTGCGATTTCGTATACACCAATGTTGTTTTGATGAAGCATCCGATTGATACGCAAACCCAGATCAGCATCTCCATCGGCATAACATAGGCTGTTGGCATCTACCGGGGTTAGTTCAAAGTGTTGGAGGATGAACGCGCGGGCGAGGTCGTCGTTGTCTGTGCGTATTATCCATCTGGCATGATGTGCGGATGCTGCGTAGAGTTCGGACATACTGCCCTCAAAACGAAGACTACCTTGATGAATGATTCCGACGTGAGTTGCCAACTTTTCAACTTCGGCGAGCAGGTGGCTTGATATCAAAAAAGTGATGCCTTCGCTTTTATTGAGATGTGTGATGGTTTGACGAATTTCAACGATGCCTTGAGGGTCGAGGCCGTTCGTTGGTTCGTCAAGAATCACGAGTTCCGGGCGATGCAACAGTGCAATGGCGATGCTCAATCGTTGTTTCATGCCGAGTGAGTAGTGCGATACTTTTTTTGCCTTAGCATGCATCAAGTCAACGATGCGAAGCACTTCTTCAATGCGTTCACGCGGTGTTGCATAAATGGTTGCATAAATTTTGAGATTCTGTTCTGCATTGAGGTGATGGTACAATGATGATACTTCAATACAGGCTCCAATGCGTTGCATCAATGCAGGTCGATTGGCCGCAGGAGCATTGGGGAAAAAGGAGATTTGTCCACCTGTGGGTTGAATGAGACCGAGCAATAATCTCAAAGTAGTTGTTTTACCTGCACCATTGGGACCAAGAAAACAATAAATGGATGAGGCCGGAATGTTGAGGTCGAGATCTTGTACAGCCCAATTCTCTTTGGTGAAGCGATGGGCGAGGCGATGTGTCTGTAATGCGAGCATATCTGTAATGTATGCAGCAAACTTATGCACATGTCTAAAACCAAATAAAAGCCAATCGGTGAACGGTGTATTCTTTTCGGTGAATTCCCCGTAGCACCAATGGGCTCTTAATGAAAATTAAATGCTTCTTCGTTTCGCTAAGAGATTTTGAGAATTGCGAAAGATCCCTCACGTAGTTCGGGAAGACAATCAACTAGTCTAATAAATAGCTTGGCCAGGATGATCACTCCAATGTGGAGAAACCCACAGGCCAAGCCTTTTAAAATATCAATCCTGTGTCATCCCGAACGTTGTGAGGGATCTCAAACAACTGATCGGAATGCCTAGTCGATTAAAAATTTAAAAAAAATAGCTTCAGCAAATTCAATTCCCTTTTTGAGGCGGAAGACTTTTTTGCATTTCTGTCCAATATCTCCTGTAGAACTCTTAAACATCTGAGACCAATTGTCCAAATGTGAACTAAACAGTTGAACCGTATAAATTGAATGAACCGAATTGTTATGTTGTCGTTGATGCCTTCCATTTCTTCAGGCCTCCTAACAAGAACAGGAGCCCAATAAGGACTGCAACAAGCGAATAGATGATTTCTAGTCCTTGTTGGGCATTTTGCCAAGCGATA
>JBDKJN010000126.1:0-3015 GCA_039796595.1 Bacteroidota bacterium | reverse complement strand
GCATCGCCCGTCAGCGCTCTACTCATTCGACGCTAAGGCTTTTAAGAATTACAAAGATACAGATACAACAATCGAATTCTAAAATGAGAGTCCTCACACCCATTATTACAGTCTTAGCAGTACTTTGTGTCTATTCCTCAGTGGCTCAAGCGCGCATAGTCAAATGTGTTCAAAAGAACGACCAATGGCAAATGACGGTAGACGGCAAACCATACTATGTAAAAGGGGCCGGTGGGCATGTTCAACAAAAAAAATTAGTGGAAATAGGCGGCAATACCATCCGCACATGGGGAGCTGACGATGCTAAAGCCATATTGGACGAAGCACAATCCAATGGCCTGATGGTGATGATGGGGCTATGGGTGCAGCACGAACGTCATGGTTTTGACTATGATGATCCGATAAAAGTGAAGACACAACTCGAAAATTTCCGCAAAGTGGTAAGCGAACTCAAGGATCATCCGGCATTATTGATTTGGGGTGTAGGCAATGAAGTGGATCTCTTTTATAAGAATACCAATGTTTGGTATGCAGTCGAGGACATCGCCAAAATGATCAAGGAACTCGATCCCAATCATCCGACTTGTACCGTTACTGCTGGCTTCGATCCAGTAGAAACTGCTCTTCTTATTGAACGTTGTCCGAGCATTGATATATATGGTATCAATACGTATGGCGATATCGGTAATGTAAAGGATGGTTTGAAAAAGACAGCTTGGAACAAACCTTATATGATCACAGAATGGGGACCCAACGGACATTGGGAGGTGCAGAAAGCCAGCTGGGGTGCGCCTATTGAGCAAAGTAGCCATGAAAAAGCACTGAGTTATTATGAACGTTACACCAAGTACATTGCAGGTGATCCTGACAAGTGTATCGGTAGTTTTGTTTTCCTCTGGGGCCAAAAGCAGGAAACTACTTCAACATGGTACGGTTTGTTCTCTGAAACTGGAGAATCGTCAGAGGCAATAGATGTTTTGCACCGCATTTGGCGCGAAAAATCAGGTGAGAACGAGTCGCCCGTTATCGAGCCATCCAAACTTAATGGCGGAGGTAAATCTGACAATGTAGAAGTGGTGGCAGGGGACAAGTGTGAGGCAATCTTAACGGCACTTGATCCCAACAACGACAAGCTAAAAATTGTCGTTCAGGTAATACCTGAAAGTACAGACATCAAGGCTGGCGGTGACGTAGAAGCTGCGCCACTTCCACTTTCTGGATTGGGTATGCGTATAAAGGGAAATCAGGCCAAGTTTTATGCTCCCGGAAACCCTGGGCAGTATCGCCTGTTCATATTCATTTATGATGGAAAAGGTGGGTATGCCTACGAAAATATTCCTTTTTTGGTAAAGCCGCGACCAGCTGATGCACCGTTAGCTAGGCCGATATCATTTAAGAGATATCAAATGACTTTTGAGTAACATCGATTCAGTGATTTTGCCCGAAATCTTTATTTGCGAGCGGGCATGAGAAAAGCCTAGAATAAAATTTTTACTTATTGTAATTTGTACAAAAAGGTGTATGTTTGATCTTCTAAAACCAGATAGACTTATGCGTTGGCACTTTATATATATCATTGTAGCCATTTTTTTGGCTACCCCTGTCATCGCACAGACCGATTCAACGGTGGTTCGGCCAAGTTCTGATTACGGACTTTACCCGAAGAAGGCTCCCAGTCACTCCAATATCCAAATCAATGGTAACTACCGTTTTTTTGGAAATTATACCAGGCATTTAGATCCTTATTTACTGAACGCAGCGATCAATGATTCGGTACTTTCTAGAAGCATATTTATTGGCGATGATAGCCAATTACCTAATCTAACACTCTTCGTTTCTGGTCGTCCTTCGCCCCGCGTCAATTGGGGTTTTGACCTATATATGTTTCAATTTCTCAATGGCAATATCAATACTGCCTACAGTGAGCAGGTGGTGGATAGCTTGAGACCGTCTTTGCAGAGCCCTCTGTTGAGTGTGCGCATGGGTGGACAAATGGGACTTCTTCTAGGGATGACCTTATATGGTGGTTTCCAAACAACAAAAGGAAGCTGGCGCACGCGTGTTGGCGGTATTCAATGGATCAATATGTCGGATTTGACCATGGCATCATTTCGTGGATACAACAGATTTATGTTGTTTGAACGCAATCCATGGGATCCCGCTGGTGCACAATTGACCGATCGTTACAAACAATATTTTAATCAAGGGTCCATCGATCAAGATCAACGTTGGGGAAATCGTGCTTTTGTAGGTGCTGTAATAGAAGGCTCTGATCTGCCACAACGCATGTCGGTCATGGGTATGATCGGAAAAACGGAATTGAATGGAGGATTTTCGAAAGTCCCTTCATTTACGTATGGAGGTAAAATCAAAAAGGAATGGTCTGCTAAAAACTTCGTAGCGCTGAATTCACTTAATTCTTTGCAATATACCGATAGCCTTGCCCGTGAGACATACGGTTTTCACATCGCTACTACGGAATGGTTGATTGAGCGCAAAGGATTCAGTTTTCATGGTGAGGCAGGCGTAGGTCAATATTTTAGTCCAATCCATGAAGGTGATTGGGCCGAACTCATGCACGGAAAGTTCTTTGCTCCAGGTAATAAACGTCGTCCATCTTTCGAATTACATGGATATCGGATCAGCCCTAAAGTGGTCAACAACAACGGTGTGTATTGGAATACCGCAACACGTGAATATTCGGTCAATGATATTCCAGCGGGTCAGGTTGGAAGCACAGTGTTATTGCAGCCTTTTGGTAGCACCATGGTTCGCCTTGGTCAAATGACCAACAATCGTCAAGGTGTTAACCTTAACATGGAGTATGGCCTCAAGAAAATAAAATTTGCAGGTGGTGCAGGCTTTGCTTCCGAATTGACCCCAGCAGCCGAGGTTATTACAGTGGGCAATCCAGTCAATCAATGGGTGCGTTCTCGTCTGTGGCGCTGGTCGTTTCCAGGAGGTGTAGGACCATACAATAGATATTCGGATATCTATCGCGACGTTTATCAAACG
>JBDKJN010000125.1:0-6762 GCA_039796595.1 Bacteroidota bacterium | reverse complement strand
TTGTTCTTAACTCCAAAGCGCAATGCATTTACTACTGCCATCCGGATGCCCAAGTCAATATCCGATCGCAATAAATAATGGGCCGTTGCGCTGTCTAAATCAACTGCCCTGTTCTCCTTCTTCACCAACTGGAGTATTCTTTCAATTTCCGGTTGATCGCGGTAAGCTGTCGCGAAAAAACAACTTGTAAGCGGTGAGTCGAACGCGAACGACAGCAGCGAACACAAATGGAATGCCCCGATGAAGAATAATCTCCGCACTGATTTCATGATATTGCTCAATGTCATTTTCTAGCCAACTTCAAAAATGAAACCACACTTTTTGCCTGACCCATAACAATAGCCAATTGATATGGCCCATTGGACAATGACGAAATGTCAATGAAGAATTGCTGGAAGCCCTTACTGACATCTAAATCATCAAACACCATGACCACGGCACCCTTCTGATCCACAACTTGCATATGAGCCAGTCCCGAGTTCGGCGATATCAAACGGATAAACATACGTTCATCACCCGGATTTGGAAACGGTGGCAACAATTCCAATCCACCTGTTTGAAGCGGTTTGCAATAGGCGTTGTCGGTGAGGTTAACCTCAGTAACCAAAAACGGTGAAGTCTCAGCATAAACGCACAAATAGGGCAATTGAGCGTCAGTCACAGATGCTCGGCTATTGAATGTATATATCGCAGTTGCGCCCGGCGCCAGATCCACCATCCATTTTTCGATAACACCCGCATCACCGCCCATTTGCCAACTCATGAGCACTTCTTCTAATATCACATTGCCTTGATTGCGCACACGAACTTGTATGATACTTCCATCCTCTGTAGGTTGCAGCTCCATCGTTTCAACAACCAAATCTTTAACGGGTTCTGCTACTATCAGTGTTTTTGTAAGCGCCGCACTGCACCCTTGTGGAGTTGTACCCGTCATGATCACATTGTACGATCCATTTTCTAAATATGTATGTTGAACTGTCGCGCCATTGCCATTCGTTTCGTCACCAAAATCCCATGCAAAACCCACTGGACGATCTGCCGTTGCCGTTAATGTAACTTCCCAGGGAGCGCCGGCAATCAACGGACTCCAGGTAAATTGCACACTCGGCTTGGGCCAAACTGGAACCTGTTGTTCAACCTGTGCAGCGCAACCGGCAACTGTATTAACCTCCAATTTAATGGCGTGCAAGCCTAGCTCAGATAATGTCACCATTGGCTGCTGTCCCGTCAGTTGAGTGGTATTGTCAATGGTCCAAAGCCATGAAACTATCGGATCGCCTTCAACTGCTTCAGATATATCCAACATTTGTTGCTCTTCACCAGAACAAAAATTGGAAATGAGATAGTCTGCATTGGGCAAATCAAAAACAACGGTGTTCACTAGGGTTGAATCACTACAACCTGATGAGTTGGTAGAAATCACGGTTGCCTGGTATGAACCTGGGTAGGTGTAATAATGAAAAGGATCTGTTTGATTGGATTGCGCTCCATCACCAAAATACCACCCCACACTCAAACCCGAATTGCCATTTCCAGAATTAATTAAATCCCATTGCATTTGTGTCAGCTCACCCAAACAAACCGGCGACGCACTGGCAGATACAGTCGGTGGTGCAAATACCGTCCAATTCTGACTCACTTCAGAAAAGCATCCAAACTCAGTAGTTGCGCCTACTACAAGCCCCAAGGTCCCTGATGTATTTGTGATGATTTCGATTTGCTGGCCTTCGAGAAAATCTCCATTTACCAGCCAGTCATATGAGGTAATTGCTCCATCGTTGGAAACGGCCACTGCGTCAAATATGATTGGTGCATTGCTGCATTGCCCAGCACCAGTAATGCCAAGTTCAGGCGCCGCATGAATTACAACTTCTGCTGCTGCATACGATTCACAACCCGATGCATTAATACCGGTAAATTGCACTTCATAGTTACCTGCGCTTTCATAGGTATGGCTTACCTCAATCACTTGGGCGACATTGTCGTCTCCAAAACTCCAACCTCCCGAAACAATGTTTTCTCCTTCAACCACAACGGTGTTGAACGACACAGCGGTACCAATACATTGTCCGTCTATTTGAAGTTGCACCACACTGGAAGCTCCTGCCAAAACAATATCTAAACTATCATACATGATACAACCCAATGCATTTGTCGCCATAACAATATATTCTCCGGATGCAGTCACTTCAATCACTGGCTCGGTGATCGTGTTATTCCATATGACATTCGCATCTTGAGGTAACTGCGGTGCAATTTGCAAGACCGCTCCTGAACAATACACACCCTGAGTCGCAATGTGGTGTGTCTCAGCGAAGTCGTCCCCCGTTAATTCCAAAGTAAATGATTTGGCGCACCCTTGAGCATCCATTACTTCTATGGCATAACTGCCGGCTTCTTGCAATTCTGTATTCGTTACAATTTGACCATTTATGGTATAATCGAACGAATACGTCGAAGTGTTCCATTGGAAAGTCTGACCCAAACAAAAAGTGTCCAATACGGTTTGGTTGTCAAATGCAAAACTTACTTCAACTGTATCGTAATACGTGCGTTGAAAAATGTCCTTGAAACTAACTGTATAAACACCGGATGCATTTACATTCAAACACGGCGCATTCATTGTACCGTTCCAAACTACGTCAGTAAATGCCGAAGGAATACACAACGTTGTATCACACAAACTGCCGCCGCGATCAATATCTGCAAAAGGCTGGTAACTGGGCACATATTTATCAAACAAGTAGTTTTCGATTTGTGCAATTTCCTGATCGGATAAGGGTTGATCATAAATCAGTATCTCAGCAAAATCTCCCCACCAGGTACGATAAAAGGTGTTGTTTTCTTGAGTAAGATGACTGGCCTGAATATCTCCAGTTGTACGCAAACTCACCACATTAAACCCAGGAATCAACAACGTATTCGATCCTACTACATTTGTGCCGTTCAAACGGGTTTGGCCATTGTACACCTGCGGTGCTGAATATTGCCCATTCCACAATTGCATATTGTCACCTCGTAAAAAATTCAGGCCTCCATTCCACCCCAACAATGGGCGTGATGTTGCGTTGGTCGCTAATGGATGTTCGCGTATGACCCAAAAAACAGTTCGAACGTTGGTGATTTCCGGAAACTGTAAATAGTCATCCTCTCCATCAAAACTCAATGCCGGTAATCCATTGATGGCATTGGGAGTAAAAACGGGTCGATACGCATCAGGTGATGATAAAGCATGATTGTTGCTGCCACTTTGATCTGACCATTGACTTACGAAGTTGCCATTCAATTCAATTCCTTGGTCTGAACGCAACCACATACGGAGACCACCAACATTATTCGGATTAAATTGTGCATGTGCATAAACATTGGCAAAGCACATCCAGATGGAGAGCATTAGCCATTTCTTTGTCATATGATGCCTAATAAACCTCATGTATTGCGAATATTATACATACTTGCATTCTAGCAGCCCTAAGTTAATCCGTTTATTAACACGCAGTACCTTATTGCTTGCCCATTGAAAAAAGCATGGTCCAACATAGCTCGTGATCTCAAAACAGAGGGTTCCTTTGTTCAGAATTCCGCTTGGATGTTTAGCTCTTCAGGCCTGAGCATTCTCTTTCAGTTTGTGTTTTTTTATGTATTGTCGCGGATTTACGCTCCCGCAGACTACGGGCTTTTTGGCGTTTTTAATCTTTATGCTTCGACCTTGGGAAATTTGGCGTCCTTCGGATATAATCAGGCCTTTGTTTTACCAAAAGAAGAGCCGGTGTTCCAACGCCTATTGCACCTCACCATTGCCATTAGTGCTTTGACTTGTGGGTTATTCGCGCTAACCATGTTCATCTGGGGTGATCAAATTTTGCATGTTTTCGGTCATGACACATTGGGCTGGCAAGTGCATCTGATAGCGCCTATAGCGTTTTTAATGGCTGCTGATCGCATCACTGGAGATTGGGCTATTCGTGTAAAATCTTTCAAAAATCAAATGTGGACCTCTGTGGCTTCCACAGTGGTTTCGCGCTTCTACAATATTGCACATGGGCTTTTCATCGGTCCACACGCTGTTGGATTGGTGATTACAACGGGCCTACAGCATGTGCTTCGGATGGTCTTGTATGTGCGTTATGTCATTCCCGACATTACAGCCCTTCATCGGCGCAATTGGAACTTACAAGCCATGTTGGAAGTGGCCAAGACTTATCGCCACTATCCCACTTTCGTTCAATGGTCGAATGTGCTGGTCATTTTTTCTGGCGCCTTACCTCCTGCTGTATTGGCTTATTACGGCTATGCCCTGCAAGACATCGGGTATTATGTGCATGCCCTTGTGTTATTGGATATCCCTATCCGATTGATGGGTTCTGGAATTGCAAGTGTCTTCACTCAGAAGGCCGCTGAGATCATTCAAAACCGCCCGGAGGAACTGCCACAGCATGGCCGCAAACTCTTCAGCAATATGCTCCTCATCAGTTGTGTTTTTCTATTCATCGTTCTTGGAGCTGGCGAATGGGGATATACGCTGGTGTTTGGTGAACCCTGGAAAACCGCAGGAATAATTGCAGAAATTTTGGCTATCTTTTATTTCTTCCGTATGATCAGCTCGCCGATATCGGCGGTGGTGTTCGTGATGCACGCTGAAAAGCAGAATTTCTTCTTCCATGTTAGTCTTACCGTTGTTCGCTTCATCACGCTGTGGTGGACCGCCCGTTCTGGTCTTGACTTTATAGCGATAATGGGCTGGTATGCTATAGTCAACGCCGCTTGGTATTTCATCTACCTCATCATGATTTTGCAGTTGATGCGAATTGGCTTGGGATCTATCCTTATTCGTACCTTTTTGATCACGGGAATGATCTTAATTTGCAGTATCGGTCTGCGCATGCTCATCTTTAATGATCCAGGTCCGTTGTACCAATTCTTATGCTCAATATTCGCAATGAAATAAAAAACACCTATGGAGGTTTACCCACCTCCATTTGGATATTGGCCATCACCCAGCTCATCAACAGGGCGGGTGCTATGGTTGTGTTCTTTCTTGCAATTTATCTCAAAATGGGACTTGGATTCGATCTAAACCAAGTCGGTTGGGCCATGGCTATTTATGGTGTTGGATCCATTACTGGTGTAAAAACAGGTGGATATCTCACCGACCGCATTGGATTTCGTACAGTAATGATCCTAAGTCTTTTGATTGGAGCAATCTGTTTTGTGTCTGTTTCATTCATTACCTCGTTCTATCAATTACTTCCAGGTTTGTTTTTCATGGCCTTCACCAGCGAGGCCTACCGTCCGGCGAATATGGCGGCTGTATCGTTGTATAGTACAAGTCAAAATTACCTAAAGGCAATAACACTCAACCGTCTCGCTATCAATCTAGGATTTTCGATAGGCCCAGCGCTTGGTGGATTGCTCGCTACGCTAAACTATCAATATATTTTTTGGGCGGATGCCGGGTCGAGCATTGTGGCCGCAACAATGGTATATCTATTCTTAAAACAGCGCCCTCCTGCTCATAACGAAGAATTGGAAACTTCTTCAGAAACAAGCAAGTCACCCTACCGTGACCAACTCTTCTTGTGGTTTCTACCAATGGTCTCATTGTACTCCATTGCGTTTCTGCAATTGTTCACCACCATGACCATCTATTACGAAGAGCATCAACACTTCACCAAAATTCAGATTGGGCAGTTATTGGCTTTAAATGGTGGAATCGTGGCCCTCTTCGAAATGTTTCTCATTTCTAAAATTGGAAAACGCGGCAAACCTATGCAATTCATCGCCTCCGGAACCATCATGCTCATGTTGTGTTATGCAAGTTTGCACATAGCGAACGGATTTGGTTGGATGATTTTTATAACTGTTATAGCATCCGTCTCTGAAATGCTTGCAATGCCATTTATGAATACGTTCATGAATGACCGGTCATCATCAAAAACTAAAGGACAATACTCCTCATTATACATCATTGCTTGGTCTTTAGCACACATCGTTACACCGTTACTTACTTCATATATTGCTTTACGGTTCGGCTATGACACGCTTTGGACTGTGATGCTCGGATTGAGTACATGCAGTCTAGGGATAAGTCTTTTCATTCATTCGCGATTGAAGCGAAGTACTTCAAGTGCTTAATAACATTTACAAGAAGTATTCTAAGCCAAAACAAAAAAGGAGCTCAAAGCTCCTTTTGTGTTCTGTATGCCTTTTTTCTAAACCTGTATAAAGACCTTTTTAACCTTAACCGGAAATCCATGTCCTCTTTTGGACTCTTGCATATCCTTCGCATACAAGAACTTTAACGGGACGAAATTACACGCCCCAAGCACCCTCAACTGTTAATCGACGGTTAACCACAGTTAAAGAAAGTTAACGCCAACTTTAACATTTGGCATTTCCGTTGTTCCTTTGCGTCAATACGCGATTCACATTTGAAACAGAAGTACATTCAAATACTCATTGCTGTCAGCACTATTGCTATCACCGGATTGATTGCGATTCAAGTCTATTGGGTCAACAATACATTTATCCTGCGTGAACAAGACTTTGCAAGTACTGTGAGTAAAGCACTTCACCAAGTCAGTGCTCAAATGGAGAAAATCGAACTTCAAAAACAAGCACTGGCCGGTAATGACCGTTCGGTATCCATACGCTCCGAAGGGGATAGCACACTGATCGTCGATTATGGCAAACAGGGCCAGTCTTTTTTAAGCGAAGATTGTATAGAATCGAAGTTCGATAGTGTAGACCCTAACGCCG
>JBDKJN010000124.1:0-6949 GCA_039796595.1 Bacteroidota bacterium | reverse complement strand
CGATTCCAACAAAAGGATATTGAATTGTCATTTCTCAAAGCCAACAACATTGAATATTCACAAGCAGGTGATCCCTTCATTCCCTTTTTATCCATCATTGATGTTATGATGTATAATTCACTTGACAAGATCACAGATTATTTGACACAAGAATTTACCATTCAATGATGACAATATTATTCATAGGCGCTAACTCCAATATTGGTCGATCACTGGTTGAAAAATTAAAAGAGAATTTTACCGTAATAACCGCAGGCCGCACCAACTGCGATATTCAGCTTGATTTGCAGCACCCTGAGTCCATCGACTTTGGACACTTTCAATTCGATATCGTTATCCATGCGGCGGCACATTTCGGAGGAAAATCCATTGCCAACGCTGCCGAATCCGCTACAATAAACACGGTGTCAACGATTGTGCTTTTCGAAAAGGCCAAGGCTTCTGGCGCAACACGATTTATCTATTTGTCATCATTGTTCACAGGGATTAATGGCCCATCCATTTGGCATAACCCTTATTCCATCAGCAAAAAACACGCTGAAGAATGGTTGTTGTATTTGGCTCAGACACATACAATGGACTTGCTCATCCTAAGACCTACGATGATTTACGGCGACGACTTATCGTTTGCCAAGCATCAAGCTATGCCTTATTTCTTCATTGACCAAGCTCATCAAGGAATAGACATCCAACTGCGCGGTGATGGATCAGCGAACAGAAACTACTTGCATATTGAAGACCTGGTCGACATTATTGATCGCTGTGTTGACCGAAACATCACCGGTGTGCACCCGTGCATGCATCCGGAACAAACAACGATCCGACAACTCGCAGAAATAGCAGCCCTCTTGCCTGATTCTAGCGTTCAAGTTCATCTGGACAAGAACCAAACGAACCCAGAGAGCCTGGATTTAACACCAGAGTTTCTTCTATATAAAAACATTGATAAAACCGAATTCATCCCGCTGGCGGTGGGTATGAAACGTATTTATACAACCAATTATCATAACAGCAATGGTTAAATTATTTGTTAGTGGCGCCAGCGGTGTAGTCGGATACGGAACGCTAAAATCGCTTCGCGCAGCCGCTTCTAAGAGTCAATTATTTGGTAGTTCTATTTACAATGACTCTGTAGCTCCGCTTTTTTGTGATCAATTTGTGTTGGCTCCTCCAACCAATGCAGATCACTATCTAAACTGGCTGAGCACGACCCTCCAAGAAAATCAAATCCAGTTGGCTTTTCCTGGAATAGAAGCTGATATGCGTTGCTGGAACAAAAACAGATCACTAATCGAAGCATCGGGGGTCAAATTGATGCTCAACGACGAACAATTAATTCACCTCAGCGAAAACAAGTGGGCATTTTATCAGGAATTGGAAAAAGGCCGATTGAGTTGCGCCATACCCACTTCGATATCCAGCGACTATAAGACCGTAACTGCAGATTTCGGCCCAAACATCATTGTTAAACCAATCGCTGGCTTTGGCTCAAAGGGCATTTCCAAACCTAGAAATGAAGCGGAATTCGAAGCCATCGCCCAGACCATTGGTGATACACATATCGTGCAGCCCATTATCGGAGATGATGGCAATGAATACTCCATTTCTGCATTTTGTCATCCGACAGAAGGAGTATGCGCAAGTATGGGATTGAAACGAAAACTCTCCAACGACGGATATACACAACATGCCGAAGTCATTGACACGGCGCCCTTTTTGGAGACCATTAATGAGTTGATCCAGCTTTTTCGTCCAATTGGACCGACTAATTTTCAATTCCGCACACAGGACAACCGCAATTATCTGCTCGAAGTAAATCCACGGATTTCCTCGGCCACTTCGATCAGGACTGCATTTGGCTATAATGAAGCCGAAATGGCCGTTCGTTTTTTCTTAGAAAATAAACTACCTTCGCAACCAACGATTTTACGAGGTAGGGCCACGCGCTACATCGAAGATGGAATATTCTATGAAAATAGCAATCATATCTGATATACACGGAAATTACGAAGCATTAAAAAGTGTTTTAAGTGCTATTGATGCAATCCAAGTTGATCGAATTTATTGTTTAGGGGACGTTGTAGGTTACTATTCTCAAGTCAATGAATGCTGCGAAGCGTTGCAAGAGAGAAATATCCCTTGCTTGTTCGGAAATCATGACTGGTACCTAGCGGGCGGTGGCTATTGCCCCAGATCCAAAAGCGTTAATGATTGTTTAGCTTATCAACGTAAAGTCATCCTGCCAAAAAATCTTGCTTGGGTGAAGAGTTTTCAGATTCAATTTCAGTGGGACGATGTAAGAATGGTACATGGTGGCTGGGCTGATCCTATTGATGAATACCTCGAAATCAGTGAAGAGTATTTTGAAAAGGTAGAAGGCAAGTATTTTTTTTCTGGGCATACCCATCTACAATCCTTGCATCGTTGGCAGAATAAAGTTTACTGTAACCCAGGTTCCGTCGGGCAACCTCGTGATAACGATCCCAGATCTGCTTTCGCCATTTTTGATGGAGATCAAATCGACTTGCACCGCGTAGAATATGACATGGAAAAAGTTTTTTATCTCATGGACAAAGCAGGCTTCAACGACTACTATTACGGAGGACTAAAGACTGGGGCACGCAATCTCTGCAGATTACCAATAAATTAATTAGATCATGTTTAACTGGATCAAAAAAGGAAGAATATATACACCAGAAAACTACCCGGATAGGCCGAATTGGATGCTCGAATTCGCACAGGCACCATTTACGCTCGAATTGGAAGATCGCGTTCGGGTATATTTCGGGTGCAGACCACCTCGAGACAGCAATGGGCAATATGTAACATACACGGCTTACATTGATTTAGATAAAAATGATCTTTATAACGTCATAGATATTTCCAAAGAACCTGTGCTCAGCCTAGGTGAAAAAGGAACGTTCGATGAATTCGGAACCTATCCATTCTCTGTCATTCGGGAGAAGAACGAAATTCGCGCTTACTACGCAGGTTGGACCCGTTGCGATTCGGTGCCCTTCAACGTAGGTGTAGGTATGGCCAAAAGCACCGACGGTGGCAAACGATTTACACGTGTCGGCAATGGCCCAGTACTTCCCTACACCGCTCATGAACCATTTACCATCAGTGGTCCAAAAATCAAACGGTTCAACGATACGTATTACCTCTTTTATATCGCTGGAAAGAAATGGATCCTTTCCAATGGCCGCCCAGAAATCAGTCACAAAATCAGAATGGCCACATCCAACGACGGAATAAATTGGAATAAGATCAACCAAGATATTGTTCCGAATGGCTGGGATGAAAACGAGGCACAGGCAAGCCCTGATGTTACTTATGCAAATGGAAAATACCATATGTTTTTCTGCGGTTGGGTGCCCTCTTCATTTCGCGACAAACCGAATCGAAAAATTGGCTACGCATACTCCACAGATCTAGTCCATTGGACTCGAGCTGATGAATTGGTGGGCATACACACTTCGGAAACTGGCTGGGATTCAGAGATGATTGCTTACCCTCATGTATTCCAATTAAACGGAAAAACATATTTGCTTTATATCGGCAACGAGGTGGGCCGCTATGGATTTGGACTTGCTGAACTTAACGGGGAACTTAAATAATGAAATGGAAAAAATTAGGCCGCATTTTTAATGTGGCAGAGCATCAGTTACCGGGCGAATGTATTGGTTTTAGTCAATCGCCTCAAGCTCTTGTATTGGATGATCGCGTGCGATTTTATGTCACCATGCGAGAAATGGATTCCAACAATAAATTCAAAGGTCAAATCGCATACGTCGATTTTGATTTGGCCTTGACTTCAGTTATAAAAGTATCTGAGCATTTTCCTATTCAACTTGGTGGTCTAGGGACTTTCGATGAACATGGTATATTTCCCATGAACGTATTAAGACATAACGACAAGATTCTAGGTTTTACCAGTGGACTAAGCCGTCGTAAGTCGGTGTCTCTTGAAACATCAATTGGGTTAGCAACCAGCGACGACAACGGCGAAACGTTCACGAAGTACGGCATTGGGCCTGTGTTATCCTCTAGTTTACACGAACCATTTTTAGTCTGCGATGCTTTTGTGTTACACGAAAACGACGAGTTTTTGATGTGGTATATCTACGGCCTTCGATGGATTGACAAAGCAGAAGCGGACGGAACCGAATCGCGCGTTTATAAAATTGCTTTTGCCAAATCAAAAGACGCCATTCATTGGGAACATACCAGCGAACTTATAATACCTGATGTGATTGGAGAGAACGAATGTCAGGCCCTACCCACAGTTTGTAAAATCGGAAATCGTTATCACATGTATTTCTGTTATCGAGATGCCATTGGCTTTAGAAACGTTAAGGGTAAGGGATATCGATTGGGTTATGCCTATTCTGATGATTTAGTCAACTGGGTCAGAGATGACGAAAATGGAGGCCTGCCTCTCAGTGAAGATGGATGGGATAGCGAAATGATGTGTTATCCGCATCTCTTCAAAGTAGCAGATCAAGTTTACATCGCCTACAACGGGAATGCCTTCGGAAAAGATGGTTTCGGAATAGCCAAACTAGAATCAGTTTAATTCTTTCAAATATGATCGATTTTAAAAACAAACACTTTCATTTTAATCAATTAGACGGATTTCGGTTTATCGCGGTGTTTTCTGTGCTTATCTGTCATTGGGTCACCTATCCAGCGGTGAGGGCCATTCCATTAGGCTCAATGGGGGTGAATTTGTTTTTCGTTCTAAGTGGCTTTTTAATCACCCGTATACTTCTGATCGACCGTGAATCATTACCTAACTCCTCGGTTTTTGCGATCTTAAAACGATTTTACATCAGAAGATCATTGAGGATTTTTCCCATTTACTATTTAGCGATATTATTTCTGTTCATTATCAATTTCCCATATGTCCGAGATCATATGGGATGGCTTTTGACCTATACCCTCAACATCAAAATGTCGATGCCACAGGTCTGGGAAAGTGACACCTTGAAACAGGTCTCCCATTTGTGGTCCTTAAGTGTTGAAGAGCAGTTCTATTTGTTCTATCCCCTAACGGTCCTTCTCACTCCATTCAAATACATTAAAAAAGGGATCTACCTCACCATAGCTATTGGACTATTGAGCCGCATTGGAATTTACTTCTTCGATGGTCCGGTCAACGCTATGTATATGTTTACTACGTGTTGCTTCGATGCCTTTGGACTTGGTGCACTGCTGGCTTATATGCTACTCTATGAACCCGCCAAAGTTCAAGCTATCACGCAAAAGACCTATTTATTCTGGGGTTTTGCTGCAGTGTTCATCTGTTCTCTGATTTATTCACACTATTTCATACCTGAATACAAAGAATGCAGAACCATAATGGAACGTTTCTTATTCTCACTTTGTGCCTTTTGGATCATCGCCAAGGCGGTGCTTTCAGGTTATACCGGAGGTTTCAAAGCGTTTATTCAAAACAAAAAAATTGTCTATTTAGGTCAAATAAGCTATGGAATTTACCTCTACCATTTCTTCGTACGTCCTATATTTGTGATGACAAATAAACCTTATTACTACTATAAAGAAATCACTGGTGGACATTTACTCCTCAATGCATTTGTATTTGCCATCATGACCTTAGCTGTATCCTACTTATCGTGGGAATACTTCGAAAAACCCATTAATCGCATTAAAAATAAATTCAACTCATGAGAGACTACAATAAGGAGCATAAAGACAATGAAGGACGAAAATATACATATAGCTTCGACCTGGATGTAATGCATCCTTTCATGATAAAATCATTTGAGAGTTTTTTTCTAAAAGGAAACATGCTTGAACTCGGTTCTTTTCAAGGCAATTTCACCGAGCTATTTTTACCGTATTTCAATGATATAACTTGTGTCGAAGCTTCGGATGAAGCTGCTTCCATGGCCTCTGCAAGATTCGGCGATCGTGTAAAAATCATCAATTCACTTTTTGAAACGGTCAATCTTCAAGGCAAGTATGACAACATCATAATGACCCATGTTTTGGAGCATATTTCCGACCCGGTGGCAGTGCTCAAACGCATCAATGATGAGTGGCTTTCCGACAACGGTCGCTTTTTCCTTGTTTGTCCAAATGCCAACGCTCCCTCGCGTCAGATTGCTGTGAAAATGGGTTTGATAAGCCACAATTCAGCTGTCACGCCTGCAGAAAAAGATCATGGTCATCATATCACGTATACCCTCGATACGTTAGAAAGAGATGCGCGCGCTGCCGGATTAAAAGTGGTACACCGCTCTGGAATATTCTTTAAAGCATTGGCCAATTTCCAGTGGGATCGTATACTTCAGACAGACATTATCTCTAAAGAATACCTTGAGGGGTGCTATCAATTGGGGCAACAATATCCTGACCTCTGTTCAAGCATTTTCTTGATGTGTGAAAAAGGCAAATAAATGGGATCTGATCCAGTCGTTTCTGTCTGCTTAATCTCCTACAACCAAGCCAACTACATCGAAAAGGCGATGGATGGAATACTCATGCAAGACTTCAATCTTCCATGGGAAATCGTGATCGCCGACGATTGCTCGACTGATGGTACGAAAGAAATACTCCAACGGTATTTCGAACGTTATCCAGATAAGATTAGGATCCTCCCACGAACCACCAATTGGGGACCCGGTCCAAATTTTGTCGACCTGTTGCTACAAGCAAAGGGAAAATATATTGCTTATCTCGAAGGCGACGACTATTGGTGCGACCCCTCCAAATTATCGCAACAAGTGGCATACATGGAAGCCAACACTTCCGTTGCACTCACCTGGCATGGATACCACATCATTGACGAACATGATCGCATCACCAAATCGGACGCTCACAATGAATCCAAGCTCAACTTTACAGCTGACGAATTCAAAAAAATCAATAGCATCAAGTCTCTGACCATATGCTTTCGCAATGTCATCCGTGAATTCCCAAG